>JBCQVD010000042.1:0-18591 GCA_047173405.1 Rikenellaceae bacterium | reverse complement strand
CAATATTTTTGCTTTTGAGGGTGGCTACGATGCTCTGTATATCCTCCACGGCGATAGGGTCGACACCCGCGAAAGGCTCATCGAGCAGGATGAACGATGGGTTGATAGCCACCGCGCGCGCGATCTCGGTTCTACGGCGCTCACCTCCCGAGAGCTGAATACCGAGACTCTTGCGAACTTTTTGGAGGCGGAACTCCTCGATAAGCGATTCGAGCCTCTGCTTTTGATACTCTTTTGAGAGGTCGGTCATCTCAAGCACAGCACGAATATTATCCTCTACGCTTAGCTGTCTAAAAACCGACGCCTCCTGAGCGAGATATCCAACGCCCATCTGCGCGCGCTTATAGACAGGCATATTGGTGAGTTTAGTCACTACCCCCTCGTCGTTCTCAAGAAAGATATCGCCTTCGTTGGGTTTGATAAGACCTACGATCATGTAGAATGAGGTCGTCTTACCAGCTCCATTAGGACCCAGTAGACCAACTATCTCTCCCTGTTTCACATCAATAGAGACGTGGTTAACAACGGTGCGAGATTTATATTTTTTGACTAATTCGCTAGTATAAAGTCTCATTTGTGCATATTTTTCACAAAGTTATGATTTTTTTCAAAATATTTTTCTATCTTTGGATAAAAATGGAGAGAAACTTTTTTTAAAAGTGTAGAGACGTATGGAATCGATCGATAATTTAGAGTTGCACGAGAAGCTAAAAGAGCATTTTGGCTTTACCTCATTCAAGGGCAATCAGGAGGCGGTGATCCGCAACGTGTTGGCTGGCAATGACACCTTTGTGCTGATGCCTACGGGAGGTGGTAAATCGTTGTGTTACCAGCTACCCGCTCTTATTATGGATGGCGTAGCTATTATCATCTCGCCGCTTATCGCCTTGATGAAGAATCAAGTAGACGCCATGCGTACCTTCTCTACAGAGTCGGGCGTAGCGCACTTCCTTAACTCGTCACTCAACAAGAGTGCCGTTGCTCAGGTGCGCAACGATGTGCTCGCGGGTAAGACTAAACTGTTGTACTTTGCCCCTGAGTCGCTCACCAAAGAGGATAACATCGCCTTTTTGCGCAAGATAAAGATCTCGTTCTACGCCATTGACGAGGCTCACTGTATCTCGGAGTGGGGGCACGACTTTCGCCATGAGTACCGTCGTATTCGTCCTATTATCAATGATATAGGTCACGCGCCGCTTATCGCGCTTACGGCCACCGCGACACCCAAGGTTCAACTCGACATACAGAAGAACCTCGGCATGCCCGACGCTTCGGTCTTTAAGTCGTCGTTTAATAGGGCTAACCTCTACTACGAGATCCGCTCTAAGCACAATGTCGACCACGAGATAATACGCTTTATCAAGCAGCGTGAGGGTAAGAGCGGTATTATATATTGTCTCTCGCGCAAAAAAGTCGAGGAACTCTCAGAGTTACTCCTTGCCAACGGCATCAAAGCCAGAGCCTACCATGCTGGTATGGACGCTCAGACGCGAGCCGACAACCAAGACGACTTCCTTATGGAGCGTGTCGATGTTATCGTCGCGACAATAGCCTTCGGTATGGGTATTGATAAGCCCGATGTGAGGTATGTGATACACTACGATATACCTAAGTCACTAGAGGGATACTATCAGGAGACTGGTCGTGCGGGTCGTGATGGTGGCGAGGGCTACTGTCTCACGTTCTATAGCTATAAAGATATCCAGAAGCTCGAGAAGTTTATGCAGGGTAAGCCTATCGCCGAGCAAGAGATAGGTAAGCTCCTTCTTCAGGAGACGGTCTCCTATGCCGAGAGTTCGATGTGTCGTCACAAGGCGATACTTCACTACTTTGGCGAAGAGTCGACAGAGGATAACTGCGGTAACTGCGACAACTGTCTCAATCCGCGCCCCAAGGTGGAGGCTCAACAAGATATCAAGATGGTGCTTGAGGCGCTGCGCGAGATAGGTGATAAGTTCAAATGCGAGCACCTTGTACACCTACTTCAAGGTAAGTCGACAGCCCTCATTAAGAGCTACGCACATAACAAAAGCGAGTTTTTTGGAGCTGGAAGCGAACAAGATGCTAAGTATTGGGGCGCTGTGATCCGTCAAGCACTCATTATGGGGCTTATAAATAAGAATATAGAGAACTACGGTTTGGCGTCGATAAACCCTAAGGGCGAGGCGTTTATAAAGCAACCTATACCGACATTTATAACTTTAGACCACGATTATGAGAGTGTTGAGCAGCAGAGTGTCGCTTCAACGCCAGCCAATAAGAGCGCGGCTGCCGATGAGGAGCTGTTTGCTATGTTGAAGGATCTGCGCAAGAAGGTGGCTAAGAAGCATGAACTTCCTCCTTTTGTGGTTTTCCAAGACCCGTCGCTTGAGGATATGTCGGTTCAGTACCCTATCACCATCGAAGAGATGCAGAACATCACGGGTGTGGGAGCTGGCAAGGCGCGTAAGTTTGGCGCCGACTTTATAAAACTCATCAAGGCGTATGTCGAGGAGAAGGATATCATCCGTCCTCAGGATATGATCGTTAAGGCGGTAGCAAACAATGCAGGAAATAAGATCTTTATAATCAAGTCTATCGACCGCAAGATGGATTTCGAGGATGTCGCGCGTGCGCGTAATCTCGACTTCGACGAGCTTCTAACCGAGATCGAGGCGATAGTTAACTCGGGTACCAACCTCGATGTCTCATACTATATAGATGACTATATGGACGAGGATAAGGTCGACGATATATACCTATACTTTAAGGAGGATGCCCAGAGCGACTCTCTCGACGAGGCTATTGATGAGTTGGGTGGCGACTACACCGAGGAGGAGATACGCCTTGTGCGCATTAAATTCCTCTGCGAGCAGGGTTTCTAGTTAGTCATCAACATCCCAAACTTTTGCGTGAACCTCGCCCAAACAAGAATATGTACACAACTGTCCTGCGCGGACAGCGGCGGGGTGCTCCCCGCGGAGCCTCTCTTTTGTAGCGTTTTTTCGGATTATACCTAACGTTATAATATTTCAAAGTTATAGTTGATTATTACAAATAAATTTGACTAACCAACTATAACTTTTAAATCTCTCAAACACTGCGTGTTTAAGCCGAAAAACCGTTTAATGTTTAGTGTTAAGCGTTAAATGTTAAGGAACTAAACGCTCAACATTAAACATTTAACACTAAACGCTGTTACTCTCAGCTGCAATACAAATAATGGCTCTGCGGGGAGCACCCCGCCCGCCGGAGGCAGTAAGAAGCAATATAAATAAAGGCTCCCTGCGGAGCTAAATTTAACAAATTACAACAAATTGGCATACAACAACAAGCAAAAAAGCAGAGGAGGGGGTGAGGGTAGACCTGCGCCTAGTAGAACACGTCAAGGAGAGGTGCGCGCTAAGAAGGCTCTAGGGCAGCACTTTCTAACAGATCTAAACATAGCCAAGAAGATTGGCGATTCGGTGGCTGGAGGCACTCCCGAAGCACCACAAACAGTACTTGAGGTGGGGTGTGGAATGGGTGTGTTGACGCAGTTCTTGCTTCAGCGTGACGATATCACAACCTATGGTGCGGAGATCGACAGCGAGAGCGTCGAGTACCTACATGCGCACTACCCCGACTTTAAGCCCCGCCTTATCGAGGGTGATTTTTTGAAGCTCAACCTCGCGGAGCTGTTTCCCGATGGGTTGAGCGTTATTGGCAACTATCCATATAATATATCATCTCAAATATTCTTCAAGGTTGTCGAGAACCGCGAGCTGATCCCCGAGTGCGTGGGTATGATCCAGCGCGAGGTGGCGGTGCGCATGGCGGAGCCTCCAGGTTCTAAGGAGTACGGTATCTTAAGCGTACTGTTGCAGGCGTGGTACGATATAGAGTACCTCTTCACCGTTAACGAGACGGTCTTTAACCCACCACCCAAGGTCAAGAGTGCGGTGATACGTATGACACGTAATAACACCAAGAGCCTCGACTGCGACGAGAAGCTCTTTGTGAGGGTTGTCAAGGCTTCGTTTGCACAGCGTCGCAAGATGCTACGCAATGCGCTCAAAGCCGCCTTTGGGGATTTTGGAGGTCAGGAACATGAATTCTTTAACCTTCGTGCTGAGAGGTTGTCGGTTGAAGATTTCGTTCAACTCACGCGCTGGGTTGCAGCAAATACACAGAACTAAACTAACCACCTATATGAACAAACTTTCTACCTTATCTGTGGTGATCGCGGCGGCTGTCGCGGTATCATCATGCTGTGGGGGAGCAACCACCACGGAGCCATCAGAGTTCAAGACAAACGCTGCTGAGGGGTTGCATAGCAACTACCCCGACTCGGCTGATAAATTGAGCGCTGCGATGGCGCGTAATAACCGCTACGAGTCGGAGTACCCGATGGAGAATGAGCTATATACAACCTTCAAGTATACCGAGATCAAGGGTCTGGACTATAACGGAGGCGATGGAACGATCTCGCGTCGTGACCCCTCGAAGGTGATCTTCGAGAGTGGTAAATACTACGTCTGGTACACCCACCGTCACACCATCGCACCACCCAATAAAGATGGATATACCGACGAGATACCATCTACTGATTGGGATCTCGCTGAGATATGGTACGCCACGAGCGAGGATGGCTTCACTTGGGAAGAGCAGGGCGTTGCAGTGCCTCGTCCGCCTAAGCCCCAGGTGGGTTATCGTTCGGTCTCGACAGCCGATATCTTGAAGTTTAAGGGTAAGTACTACCTCTATTATCAAGGTTTCTACGAACCTAGCGGTAAGAGTGGCGACTTCTGTCCCGTGACGATGTCGTGGGCGGACTCTCCCGATGGACCTTGGACACCTTGCGGTAAGGAGGTTGTCCACACGGGAGCCGAGGGCGAGTGGGACGCGCGTCTTATCCACGATCCATTTCCACTTGTGCATGATGGTAAGATCTACCTATACTATAAGTCGGGCTTCAACCACCGCGATGCGGGCGGTCTGGCTATCGCCGAAGACCCCGCAGGGCCATTTGTGAAGTACGAGAAGAACCCCGTGCTTAACTCGGGTCATGAAGTGTCGCTATTCCCATTCAGGGAGGGTGTCGCAGCGATGGTTATCAACGCTGGTAATGAACACAATACAATACAGTACGCTGCCGATTGGGTGAACTTCGAGATCGCATCATTTGTCAATCTCATGCCTGTGGCACCAGCGTGTTTCTCGCCCGACGCCTTCACCGACACAGGCGATGGACGTGGTGTGACGTGGGGATTATCGCACTTCATAGCTATGGGCGCGAAGCGTAACTACACGCGCCTCGACCGCTTCGATTGCGACCTAAGCCTCGATGTGGATGATCGCGGCATGAAGGGGCAGATCGTCTACTTCCCACGCGACCACTATATGAAGAATGGTCTTAGTAAAGGACAGAGGGAGCGCATAATGAAGCAAAACGAAGCAATGCGCACGAAATAATTGTTTAGCGTTAAGCATTAAATGTTAAGGAGCTAAACGCTAAACATTCAACACTAACCACTATTCTATCTGGCGCTCTTGAGGTAGTTTGCAATAGCTTCGGCGATGCATTCGCCGTCGAGAGCTGCGGAGATTATGCCTCCTGCGTACCCTGCCCCCTCGCCCGTAGGGAATAAACCCTCGCAGTTGAGGCTCATCAAGGTCTCGGGGTGGCGAGGTACTCTCACGGGGGATGAGGTGCGCGACTCTACACCCAGCACCACTGCATCATTGGTGTTGTATCCACGCATGCGACCACCAAAGGTGGCAATCCCCGCACGCAGCGCATCGGACATAAATCGAGGCATCCACTCATCAAGGCGCGAAGCCACCATACCAGGGATATACGAACTCTTAGGCAAGCCACTACTACTGCGTCCCGCCACGAAATCGGCGACCCTCTGAGCGGGAGCTACCTGCGCTTCACCGCCATACCTACGTGCCATCTGCTCTAGCTCCTGCTGGTACTTAAGTCCTGCCAACTCGCCCCACTCTTGACGTAGGTGGGCATAATCCTCAAGGCGCACCTCGGTGACCATTCCCGAATTGGCATACGGAGAGTTACGTCCACTGGGCGACATACCGTTGACTACCGACTCCGAAGCGTCCGTCATCGCAGGGACAATAAACCCTCCAGGGCACATACAGAAGGAGTAGACGCCACGCCCCTGCTGCTGGCTCACTAGCGAGTATGAAGCGGCGGGTAGGTACTCTCCGCGCTGAGGCGTATGGTATTGAATAGAGTCGATCAGTGCCTGCGGGTGCTCGATTCTCACACCCATAGCAAACGCCTTTGCTTCGAGCTGCACACCGCACCTATGGAGTAGTTCGTAGGTCTCCTTGGCTGAATGTCCTGTCGCCAGAACTACGGCTGCCCCTTCGTAGAGCTGATCGCCACAATATACACCTCGAATACGCTGCTCCTTGATCTTGAGTCCATCCACGCGCAGATCGAAGTAGAACTCACCCCCCGCATTAACAATTGACTCCCTCATATTTGTCATGATGCGGGGCAGCTTATCGGTACCTATATGGGGGTGCGCCTCGAAGAGTATTTCGGGCGATGCACCGTGAAAGACTAGCGTCGAGAGTGCTTTATGGTAGTCACCCCTCTTTTTGCTGCGCGTAAAGAGCTTACCATCGGAGAATGTTCCCGCTCCACCCTCACCAAAGGCGTAGTTGGAGTCTGGATTCACGGCATTGTTACGGTTTATCTCGGCAATATCGCGCTTGCGACGTGATACATCCTTGCCTCGTTCGAGGATTATAGGCTTCAGCCCCAACTCAATAAGTCGCAGCGCGGCAAAGAGTCCCGAGGGTCCCGACCCGACAACAATGACAGGCGTGGCGGCGCTGACGTCCCCATACTCGAAATTTATAGGTGCAGGTTGCGGCTCACGATCCTCGTATATCTCAAGTGTGAGGTTGACCTTAGGTTGTCGTTGTCGAGCGTCGATGGAGCGCTTGATAACCCTCACAAGAGCGATATCCTTATCACTAATGCCCACTTGGCGGGCAGCTATCTGGGTGTATATATTCTGTTGAGCAGCCTGCTTAGGTGTCAACACTAGAGTTATCTTATGGGGCATATTCTATGTTTTTACAGCACAAAAGTAATAAAATAGAAGAAATTTTTCACTTTTTTCGCCTATATGTTTGTAATTTAAAAAAAATGCCCTATATTTGCACTCGCAAGATCCAAGCGGATATGGTGTAATTGGTAGCCACGCTAGACTTAGGATCTAGTGCCGAGAGGCGTGGGGGTTCGAGTCCCTTTATCCGCACTAAGCGGGCATTGATTATTCAGTGCCCGCTTTTTGTATTTAATAGCCGCCGCTTTTTGCTGGTGAACCAACGCCCTCTGAGCGATTTTTTTATTGAAAAATCGCTTTTTAGGAGGGAGGGCGATATAGTTTTCGATAGTCCGCGGACTGCCCTGCGCGGGCAGCGGCAGGGTGCTCTCTGCAGAGCTAAGTGTTTAATGTTAAGCGTTTAGTTCCTTAACAATTCAACATTAAACACTAAACAACTAATGTTACTTTTGTCGGAAATATATCTGGATAGGGACTCCCGAGAAGTCCCACTCTGTGCGCAACTTATTCTCCAAGAAACGACGGTATGGATCCTTGATATACTGAGGCAGGTTAACAAAGAAGGCAAACTGTGGCGTTGGTGTTGGCAACTGCATCACATATTTGATCTTGATATACTTACCCTTGATTGCTGGGGGTGGATAGTTCTCGATGATAGGCAAGAAGAACTCGTTGAGTTGGTGTGTCGCAACACGGCGTTTACGGTTTTGGAAGACACGCACTGCGGTCTGCAACACATCGAGGATACGCTGCTTATTAAGCACCGAGGTGAAGATAATTGGAATATCATTGAATGGCGCTAGGCGACGCTCAAGGTGCTCACGCCACTCCTTCATTGTGTTGTTATCCTTCTCTATGAGGTCCCACTTATTAACCACAACAACGCAACCCTTGCGGTTACGAACCACAAGGTTGTGGATATTGAGGTCCTGCTGCTCGAGACCTTGCTTTGCGTCGAGCATAAGGATACACACATCCGATGACTCGATAGCGCGGATAGAGCGCATCACGGAGTAGAACTCCAGATCCTCCATCTCGCGGTTCTTACGACGCATACCTGCCGTGTCGACGAGGTAGAAATCCATGCCGAACTTATTGTAGCGAGTGTGTATTGAGTCACGCGTAGTACCTGCTATGGGGGTTACGATATTACGATCCTCACCAAGTAGCGCGTTGGTGATTGATGATTTACCCACATTCGGGCGGCCCACGATTGTGATACGGGGCAGTGAATCATCCATCTCCTCTACGACATCATCTGGAAGCGAGGCTACGATCTCATCGAGAAGGTCTCCTGTGCCGCTACCGCTCATTGACGAGATGCAGTGTAGGCTCTCACCGAGACCCAACGAATAGAACTCATGAGATAGATAGAGCTGGTTATTGTTGTCAACCTTGTTGCATACAAGGATAACCTTCTTGTCGGTACGACGTAGCACGTTAGCCACCATATCGTCAAGATCGGTGATACCTGTCATCACCTCCACAAGGAAGAGGATAACATCGGCCTCCTCGATGGCGAGAAGCACCTGTTGGCGGATCTCGTCCTCGAAGATATCGTCACTATTGATGGTGTAACCGCCAGTGTCGATGACCGAGAACTCGCGTCCGCACCAATCGGTTTTACCGTAGTGACGATCACGCGTGGTACCTGCTGTCGCATCAACAATGGCTTTTCGCTCACCTACCAAGCGATTAAAAAGTGTACTCTTACCGACGTTAGGACGCCCTACTATTGCTACAAGTGCCATAAATTCATATCTTATTTGGGGGTAAAGATAGTCTATTTTTTAATCTTTACGAAACTTTTAGGAACTCTGGGGCAATAAATACGAAAAAAATGCTAACTTTGAGCAGTTGATAATAAATTTATAGCGTATGAAAATAAAAATTTTACTCATTAGTTTACTCTCTTTATGCGTAATGGGAGCATCTGCTCAACGCAATAAAGAGGATTATAAGATTGACAAAAGCGCTAAATCTCGCTCAAGCAAAAGCAATCTGGATATGATATATGGTGTCTCGGTCGGTTACATGATTCCATACATCGACATTGATGGCGGCATAGACACCTCGATAAAGAAGGGATATAAGTATGGTATCATGTGGGGTATTGACTTAGGGCTTATCGAGATCGTCCCCGAGTTGTGGTACAGCAACTTTGAGGTTGACCTTGATGGAAGCGGCTCTATTTCGGGTATGACCCTCAAGAACAAAAGCATCGAGATACCTATCATCTTCTCGCTTGACCTCCCTCTAAGCCGTACGAGGCTCAACGTAGGACCATCATTCTCGGTTATGTGCGACAATGACCTCGTGTCAAAGAGCGGAACTAAAACTGAGTTCGGACGCATCAAGAACAATATTGGATATGTCGTGGGTGTAAGCTCTACATTTTTTGGGCACATACTTGTTGATACTCGTTTTACTGGTCGCTTTGGCTCAAGTACCAACGAGCTACCTACGGGAAGTAGCCAGTACAACATCAAGTGTTATGATCTTTCATTGAGTGTGGGTTATAAGTTTTAAAACATGAGTTTTGGTTAAGTCTTAACCAAAACACCTCTAAAAGTAGATCTCCCCTAACGGTCTGGGGGAGATGCAAGAGGGGGTTATCGAATATAAATCGGCTTTTAAAAGCTGATGACCTGAGTTTTAGATATGGGAAATTGCTAAAACTGGCAGGTGAACAATAAATTTCCCATATCCAAGACTCAGGTTATAAAATGGTCGATATTCACAAAGAGATAGAGCTTGAGGGTGTTGATCCCCGTGAGCTGTGGGGCGCGCAAGAGCAATACCTGGAACAGATACGTGCTATGCACCCCCAGCTAAAGATTGTAGCCCGTGGCGGGATGATTAAAATTCTAGGCGACGAGGCTACAATGACTACTTTTGAGAGTCGCCTGTCGGGGCTTGTGGCGTACTACATCAAGTATGGGCATATATCCGAAGAGGTTATAGATCAGGCTTTTTCGGGCGCGACAATCAAAACTGAGGCTAGAGTTGATAAGGATGTTATTGTTTATGGTAATAACGGCGCAATAATTCGCGCCCGCACACATAACCAGCAGCGTCTAGTGAGCCTCTTTGCGACCAACGACCTGCTTTTCGCTACGGGTCCCGCAGGCTCGGGTAAGACATATACAGCCATAGCGCTGGCGGTAAAATCACTCAAGGAGCGAGAGGTTAAACGTATCATACTAACACGCCCCGCAGTGGAGGCGGGCGAGAAGCTAGGGTTCCTACCAGGCGACATGAAGGAGAAGCTAGACCCATACCTTCAACCCCTCTACGACGCGCTCAACGATATGATTCCACCCTCGAAGTTACAGAAGTATATGGAGGATGGCACAGTGCAGATAGCGCCTCTTGCATATATGCGCGGTCGAACCCTCGACAACGCCTTTGTGATCTTGGACGAGGCGCAGAACACCACGTTCTCGCAGATAAAGATGTTCCTTACGCGCATGGGGCGTAACGCTAAATTTATCGTCACTGGCGATATTACCCAGATCGACCTCCCCCACAAGACCGATAGCGGACTGCTTAAGGCGATGGATAACCTCACGGGGGTGAGGGGTATAGGTATTGTCGAGTTCGATAGACGCGATATTGTGCGCCACCCACTAGTTAAGGATATTGTAGCCGCTTTCGAGAGAGCCGAGGGTGCTAAGATTGTTAAATTAACAGATAAGAGAGAGTAATGGATAACAACCACTTAGATATAAACAGATGGTTTGTAGTCATCAACCCCGTAGCTGGAAAAGGCAAGGGGCTGAGCGACTATCCTCAGATATCGAAGCTCCTGCGTGATGCCGATATCCTCTGCGAGTCGGTCTTTACGGAGCGTAAGTTTCACGCCGTTGAACTCGCCGTTGACGCCATCAAACGAGGTCATCGTAAGATCATTGTCGTCGGTGGTGACGGCACTCTTCACGAGGTTGTAAATGGCATCTTTATTCAGAAGGAGGTGAAACCAACAGAGATACTACTCGCTGTGATTGCTGTGGGTACGGGTAACGACTGGGCTAGATCATTTGGTACACCAACAAAATATAGTGATGCTATACGCTCCATTAAGGCAGAGAACTCGTTTATCCAAGACGTGGGTGCTGTGAGCTACGAAGAGTCCCATTTTCGACAGACTCGGTATATGGCGAATGTATCGGGCGCGGGGTTCGACGCCATGGTACAACGCGAATTTATGCACCTGCGCAACCGCGGAAAGACAACGAAGTGGGACTATGTGTGGAGCATGTTTCGAGCATTCTTCAAGTATAAACCTACGGGAGTCAAGGTGTGGGTGGATGACGAACTAATATACAACAACCTGCTCTTCAGCGCCGCGATAGGTATATGTAAGTTTAATGGCGGTGGTATGCAGCAGCTTCCCGAGGCGGTGGCGGATGATGGTCTGCTCGATATATCGCTGATTAAACCGATACATTTCTGGCATATACTCTTCCGCATGAGGCTGCTCTTCAACGGAGGCTTCTACCGCATACGACATGTGGTGCAGGCCCGCGGAGCGAAGATACGCATAGAGTCAACCCCCGAGATTAGCGTCGAAGTAGATGGCGAGCTTCTAGGGCAGACGCCGCTAGAGTTTACCGTTCTGCACCAAGCAATACGTATCGTTGTAAGCGAAGATTTCTACCTCGCCAACGTTACGTCACGATAGTGGCTCCTTGCCTCTTACTGCCTTCGGCAGGCGGGGAGCAAGCTCTCATTTACTTTTTGCTGCGATTGTTGGTAAATCAATTCTTGATTTATTGTGATTACACGAAATAGGAACTCAAAGCAAGCTTTGTCCCTATTTCCTATAATCACATACTCGCAAACATCCGTTTGCTCCAATAAGCGAAGAAGTGTTTAGTGTTGAGGGTTTAATGTTAAGCGATTAGTTTCTTTACATTTAACGCTTAACACTAAACGCTCAACACTTTTTATTGTAGAACGCAGTTCTTAAACCAGACCGCTACAAAAGTTTAGCTCCGCGGGGAGCACCCCGCCGCTGCCCGCGTAGGGCAGTCCTCGGAATACTTACTCTACAATAACGTTCCAGTTGTGTTTATCCTCAACACGGCCATACTGGATACCCTGGAGGTGGTCGTACATTGCGTGTGAGTACTTACCGACCTCTGATCCATAGGTGATATGTGTATCTGTGTCGGGGTGGTATATATCGCCGATTGGAGAGATCACTGCCGCCGTGCCACAAGCACCGCACTCTTCGAATGTTGGCAACTCGCTAAACTCAACACGTCGCTCCTCGATTTTGAGACCCATATCAGCGGCTATCTGTCGAAGGCTCATATTGGTGATCGATGGGAGAATTGATTGAGACTTAGGGGTTACGTAGGTGCCATTCTTGATACCGAAGAAGTTGGCAGCGCCACACTCCTCGACATACTTATGCTCGGCAGCATCTAGGTAGAGTACATTTGAGTAACCAGCGTGGTGTGCCTGCTCGCCAGGGTAGATACTTGCAGCGTAGTTACCACCACACTTCACATTACCTGTACCCTTAGGTGCTGCGCGGTCGAACTCGCAATCTATCATAACCTCGATTGGCGTTAGTCCACTCTTGAAATAAGCACCTACGGGTGCTACAAAGATGCAGAAAAGGAACTCGCTAGCTGGGTGTACACCAAGCACTGCGTTTGTACCGATCAACATAGGGCGAATATAAAGCGAAGCTCCATATCCGTAAGGTGGAACAAACTCTCTATTGGCACGTACCACCTCGACGCACGACTTCACGAATAGCTCCTCGGGAACGGAAGCCATACATAGACGCTCCGCAGATGCCGCCATACGACGTGCGTTCTCAATAGGTCTGAAAATTCGAATTTTGCCATCCTCACCAGTGAAAGCCTTGAGACCCTCGAAGATCTCCGAACCGTAGTGTAGGCATGGAGCCGACATGTGAACTGGGATATACTCATCCTCGGTGAGATATGGTTCTCCCCATTTACCATCTTTGTACTCAACACGAATATTATAGTTACACTTCATGTAACCAAATCCGAGTGTTGACCAATCAATATTTTGCATAGTTGACATATTTTATTTTATAAGCTTTATAGAGTCTATATTATTATAAATAGGTATTACTAACCCACCATAGCACCGCTAATTGTCTGCTCGTTAGGCTGCAATAGTCTTAGCTTGCCGCCAGCATCTTCTGCCATAAGGATCATACCGCGCGATTCAATGCCTTTGAGCGTGCGTGGCGCGAGGTTTACAAGCACCAACACCTGACGCCCTACAAGCTCCTCGGGGGTGTAGAACTCAGCGATACCCGAGACTATCGTGCGCTCGTCGATACCTGTATTGATCGTTAGCTTAAGCAGCTTTTTTGTCTTAGCGACCTTCTCCGCCGCGATGATTGTCGAGACACGGATATCCATCTTTTGGAAGTCATCAAAGGTGATCTCCTCCTTTTGAGCCTCCACCTCTTGTGCCGCTTCCGCTGCGATGATAGCCTCCTTGGTTGCCGCGAGTTTGGCTAGTTGAGCCTCGACCGTAGAGTCTTCGATCTTCTCAAAGAGTAGCTTCGCCTCGCCGATAGTGTGCCCCGCTGAGATAAGCTCCATAGAGCCTAGTGACTCCCAGCCGAAAGGCTCCGCGTTCAACATATCCAGAATCTTAGCGTGCGTAAATGGCATAAATGGCTCGATGGCGATCGAGATATTAGCTGTTATCTGAAGTGCGATATTGAGTATCGTCTCGACTCGTTGAGGGTCGCTCTTGACCACCTTCCAAGGCTCTGTATCAGCGAGATACTTATTACCAATACGCGCAACATTCATAGCATCCTTAAGCGCCTCGCGGAACTTATAGTGCTCGATATTACTCTCCAGCGATGACTTGATAGCCTCCAGCTCCTTGATTGTCTCCAAGTCGTAGGGGGTAAGTTCGCCACACGCTGGTACAACACCATCATAGTACTTTTTGGTGAGCACAAGTGCGCGATTTACGAAGTTACCGAGGATCGCAACAAGCTCGTTGTTGTTACGCGCCTGGAAGTCGCGCCATGTGAAGTCGTTATCCTTGCTCTCAGGGGCGTTGGCGCACAATACGTAGCGCAGCACATCCTCCTTGCCTGGGAACTCGTCCAAATATTCGTGTAACCACACTGCCCAACCCCTCGAGGTAGAGATCTTATCGCCCTCCAAGTTGAGGAACTCGTTAGCGGGGACATTCTCAGGAAGAATATAGTCGCCGTGTGCATTGAGCATCGATGGGAATACGATACAGTGGAATACGATATTGTCCTTACCGATAAAGTGAACCATCTTGGTATCCTCACTCTTCCAATACTTCTCCCACTCAGGAGTCACATCTTTAGTTGCTGAGATATAGCCTATTGGAGCATCAAACCACACATACAACACCTTACCCTCGGCACCCTCCACAGGCACGGGGATACCCCAATCCAAGTCGCGGCTCACCGCGCGAGGTTGTAGTCCGCCATCGATCCAGCTCTTGCACTGACCGTAGACATTGCTCTTCCACTCCTTGTGACCCTCCAAGATCCACTCCTTCAAGAATGGCTCGTACTTGTCTAGCGGCAGGTACCAGTGTGTTGTCTCCCTCTTTACTGGGACGCTACCCGAGAGTGCACTGTGAGGATCGATTAACTCATCCGACGAGAGTGTCGAACCGCACTTCTCGCACTGGTCGCCATACGCCTTCTCGTTAGCACAACGAGGGCAGGTACCAGTGATATATCTGTCGGCAAGGAAGGTTTGAGCCTCCTCGTCGTAGAACTGCATTGTGGTACGCTCGATAAACTTACCCTCGTCGTAGAGCTTGCGGAAGAACTCCGAAGCGGTCTGGCGGTGGGTCGGTGACGATGTACGTGAATATATATCGAACGACATGCCTAGCTTAACAAACGACTCCTTGATGATATTATGGTAACGATCCACCACCTCTTGAGGAGTTACCCCCTCCCTCTTGGCTTTGATGGTGATAGGTACACCATGCTCATCACTTCCGCAGACCGAGATAACCTCGCGCCCTCTACCGCGCAGGTAGCGTGTATAAATATCTGATGGAACATAAACGCCAGCAAGGTGACCAATATGAAGAGGTCCATTTGCGTACGGCAGAGCCGAAGTAACTAGGTATCGTTTGTAATCTTGTGACATATTGTAGATTTTGAATTATCCAACAAATGTAATAAAAAATCTCCAATGTTGTACGAAAATCTTTAAGAGTCTTGATTTTTACCCACAAAAATTCACTTTTTCACAATTTAAAGCCTCCTTCAACCAAAAAAACCAACAATTTTTCTGAACTCACAAATCATTGAAAACAAAGCCAATAGTTACAACTATCAAAAAATATCTAAAAAAAAATCACATTTTATTTGGCAGATTATTTTTTTTGCCATATATTTGCACTCGCAATCAGGGGGTAACCAAACGAGTTAACGACAATGCTGGGAGGGTGTCACGGTTGCAAGGTTAAAGAAAATACTGCGGAAATAGCTCAGTTGGTAGAGCACAACCTTGCCAAGGTTGGGGTCGCGAGTTCGAGTCTCGTTTTCCGCTCACGAAGGATCAGGGATGATCCTTTTTTTTTGTGTCTAGCAGCTATTTATTAGCTCTTAATGAGGCTCACCAACTGTTTTTTACCGCATTACCACAAAAAAACCACCCTTTAAAGGGTGGTTTTGCTAGTAGCGGGAGAAGGACTCGAACCTCCGACCTCCGGGTTATGAGCCCGACGAGCTGCCAACTGCTCTATCCCGCGATATTGTGATACAAAAGTATAACAAATATATGATATATGCAAATAAATCAAGACTTAATTTGCGTCGCACTGTAATTAGTGGGTATATAGTATTGAGGACTAACCGTTTAAGCTTGGGATTATTTTAGGCTCTATCTTACACTCTTATGCGATCGCTTGCGTTTTAATTCGGTTTTCGGCATGGTTTTAAACACTTGGGTGTTTATGAAATGAAAAGTGTTAGGTAGTTATCCAAATTTATTTGAGATAATTATCTAACACTTTTTATTGTAGAACGCAGTTCTTAAACCATACCGCGAATAAAAGTCTAGCTCTGCGGGGTGCTTTTATTTCATAACCGTCACCACTCCATAGTCTGAGAAGCGACCATCCTCGGTTGTAGCCCAGATCTTAACATTGCCTCGCGAGTGAGGGGTCACCACACCATACTCGTTCACCGAGGCTATGGTGTCGTTCTCCGACTTCCAGACGATCTTAGCGCCGCGATATCGAGGATTCACAATGCGAGCCATGAATGTTGCTGGGTTACGACCATTTATCTTTATTGCAGGGTTGGTGATCTCGACCACCTGCGCATATTCGCCACCCTCGATCTTGCCTTTATAGAATCCGCAGCCCTTAGTGGCTAGCCATAGCTCACCTGCGTTGAACATGTCGAACTTGACATCCTCCACTTGGTGAGGGATAACGATATTATCGTTACACTTACTCCATGTAAGACCTCTATCGCGACTGAAGTATATACCTGGGTTCAGCGCGAGGAACTTAACCGACACAACGAGCATATCGCGATCAAAAGGCGATACGTAGATGCACTCCGCACCTGCGTAGTTGAACACCTGAGTCCAGCTTCCACCGAAGTCGTCGCTGCACCATACTCCATTACCCGCACCGCGGTAGCCTGTGGTGATATAGATACGTGATGAGTTGTCGATCTCGATAAACTGTACGCTCTTGATCTCGGATGGGAGGTTCACCTTAGTCCAACTCTCACCTCTATCAGCAGAGTGGAATAGACCACCGCCAGTAGCCTTGGGAGGCTCCCAGTCAGCAAATTGAGCCGCTGCGAAGAGTGAGCTGTAGCTCTTATCGCGAGGGTCGAACTTGATATCGTTGATTCTCGATATTGTAGGTAGCCCCTTGTTTGATTGCTCGAAAGTTTTACCACCATCCACCGAGCGGAAGAATCCACCCTGCGACGCCTTCTCTTTGTTTTGTATGATGGTGATGCCGTGATACATATATTGCGGATTGATAGGGTCAATAAGCAGACCATTGGTATAGAAGTCGTCCAACCACTTGTTGGTCGCAGGTGTCGCCACGCCATGCTGTGCCCAGCTCTCGCCGCTATCCTCGGTGCGGAAGATATGCTGTTTATTGCCTTGGCGCGATGATGTCGAGTAGGCAACCTTTGGATCGTATGGATCGAAAGCGATGCAGCTAACCGTCTCCTGAGCCTCCTTCACAAAGCGAAGCGCTATATCGCCCTTAGTGTCGTCATAGGCAGGGATCCAAACCCGGTGCTCTCCCGAGGCTAAGAGTGTGGTTTTAAGTCTCTTATCTTGAGCTATGGATAGTGCAGGGAGGTTACTATTACCATGCCCTACAATAGCGCCCGATGGTGTGTAGCGCTCATCCATCTGCTGCCATGACTTACCATTGTCGCGGCTAAGCATTGTACTGTGGTCGGAGATTATCATCACGCTTCCATCGACACCTACCGCCAAACCGCGCATTGAGCGCAGCGCGTAGTTCTTACCAAAGCGCATGTGTGGTGACTCGTGACCAACCACCATGTTGGCGTGCCAAGGGTTACCTCGCTCCTCCCAATATGCCTTATCTTTCTCCCACGTCTCCTCGTAGAGGCGCGCTGTTGAGATCCACTTCTTACCGCCATCAGTTGTTGTCCAGAGGCGTCCTGGTTGTATCGACTTACCCACCTGAGGGTCTGCAAAACCGATATAGAGCGCATCCTCGCGCGACGGGTCGGCGGCGATCATGTTGTAGGTCTGAAGCGCCTGCTTGGGTAGTTCGGGGTAGCGCGCCTTAGCCTCCTTGACTGTGATGCCGAACCACTTCGAGATGTAGAGGTAGTAGTTCTCGGGCACTCCTCCCGTGAGGCGGTTGATATCGAGCGCTAGGTTGCCGCTCACGCGCTGCCAGCTCTTACCCTCGTCGCTTGAGGCGAAGATACCTCCGCTGCACTTAGTGCTCTTGCCCGCGGGGTGGAACTGTGTTTGGTCGATGGCGTAGAGGATGAACTTACCACTCTTGGCGTTGTAGTAGAAGTCCATATCCATGATGATCTCGTTGTCGAGCTGCTTCTTGGATATGTTGCGCCACTTATTACCACCATTCTCGCTTTTGAAGATACCGTAGTTTGATGATATAAATACCTGCTTTGAGTTCTTAGGGTTGACAATAATGCGCCCCACTTGAATCTTCTCGGGCAGCCCCTCGTTGATTAACTCCCAGCTCTCGCCTGCGTTTGTTGTGCGCCAGAGCTTACCCTGCTCGGGGTTCTCAGCGCCTCGGGGTTGCTTCTCGGTGATTGTAGCGTAGCACGATAGCCAGTTCTGCCCGCGCACATTCTGTCCGCCTCCCACGTACCATGTGTTGGTATCGTTGGGGTCGATAGCTAGCGATGCAACCTTGCGCATCCAGCTCTGAGCCTCCGTGCCGTCGGGGTTCTTCTTGTACCATGGGCAGTTGAGCACTCGCTCCCAGTTGCGCCCTAGGTATCTCCTCATGCTCCTTC
>JBCQVD010000041.1:0-18727 GCA_047173405.1 Rikenellaceae bacterium | reverse complement strand
GGTACTATATCGCTGATATTGGCTCTTAAGTAACTCTACATATTTTGCCGAGAAGAGCTTATTATCATCACCCTTATATCTGTTGAGAGTAAATATCTGGGCTAGATTAGGTAGGTTATTCTCTTCGAGCAACGATTTTGTCTGTTCGCTCTCTTCTCTCTCACGCCACAATTCATCAATCTCGTGGGCTGTGTAGTGGTTATAACTCTCGTAGTGTACCACCCCCTCGAGCGGCAGACGATCGGTGAGTGGCGGTTGCTCATCGGGGTATCCTAGAGCAATGGCTGTAACGGGGATCACGCCCGCTGGCAGGTTGAAGATCTCAACCATCTTATCTGCCGTGTATAGTGTTGTCCCGAGCACACATATACCTAGCCCCTGAGCCTCAGCCTCTAAGGTGAGATTTTGCGCCGCCATCATACCATCAATAGCCCCATTTACATACCACAAAAAGTTATCGTATTGAGGCTTTGCATCTCGCTGTTCGCACCACTTAGAAAAACGATACATATCAGCACATACGGTCACCACACACTGTGCATTCATTCTCTCTACCTGACCAAAATGAAGAGGTGAGATAGTCTTTAATTTATCTGGTGACTGCGTTACAATCATGCTGTAACACTGCATATTACCACATGTTGACGCGCGAGTTGCCGCCTCAAGGATTGAGGTCATAACATCTTTTGGTATTGGCTTGTCGCTAAATTTTCTAATTGAACGGTGGTTCTTTATCTCTACTATCATTGTTTCGCTGTTTTTAATTATATATTTGAACTCGCGACTATCGCGTTCCACGATTGCTGCTCTTGAGCGTACTCCTCGATGATCTCTACTTCGCCTTGTGAGGTGTACCTTGCAAGGTACTCGTATGTGGCATTACCTATAAGCTCTGTTTTTATCCCTGACAGGTCATTGTGGCAGATGCAACGAACAAAGCCACCTCGATTGCAAACATCAATAATACTATCTGCCTGCGTTAAGTTAAGCAGTGTTGCCGTAGTGCTCGATGCTGTCATCGCCGTTCCACACGATGCAGTCAACCCTACGCCTCGCTCGTATGTCGCAACAAAGATCTCCTGCCCACCTAAATGTTTCATCACACTTACATTAACACCGTATGGAAATATATTTTTTAAGCTCTTAACTCTCTCGCCCATAGTGGAGAGTTGATCTAAATTAATTTCATCTACCTGAGCTACAATATGTGGATTTCCAAGGTTTAAGTAGGTAAAGAGTAGGGTATCATCTAGCTCCTCGATTGGTTGACCTAGAAACATTGTATCACTTAAGGTAAAATCCTTCGTTGCTGTTGATATTGAGATCTCAACACCATACGTTGCAACGCCATCTCCTAGAGGCTCCTTACGAGTTATTGGGTAGCTCTGTCCGCCCGAGAATAGGGTATAGCTATCTGTTTTGAGGTACTTCTCATCCGCCAAACGAGCGATGCACCTCATACCATTGCCACACATCTCAGACTCCGAGCCATCGGTATTAAACATGCGCATTGCCATGTCACTGGTATTATATTTAACCAAAAACAGCACTCCGTCGCTATGGGTTTTAGCGCAAATATCGCGTACAAAACTATCAACGCCCTCAAAATCAAACTCTTTAGCTACCGCATCAATCATAACAAAGCGATTAGCCGAGCCATGACACATTATAAATTCTAAACTATCCATGTGTAAATTGAAAATTATATGCTCAAAAGTAGCTATATTTTGGGTGTTCTGCAAATTTCAACCCATTCAAACTTGATAATGAGTCAAAATAGTTGTAATATTGCACTATGATCGAGAAATTTATAATGGCAGGGGATACACCTCTGCACCTCTGCGATTCGCAGAATGGAGATAAGTGCTTACTCTTACTACACGGATATTTGGAGTCTATGTTGGTGTGGGATAGTTTTATTCCTCACCTCTACAAAGATATGCGAGTGATTACGGTTGATATTCCAGGACATGGTATATCAATGGTTAAGGGCGAGTGTCACACAATGGAGTTCCTCGCTCAAGTCATAGCCGATGGAGTCCGAGCTTTAGGTGTTGAGAAGTGCACCGTTGTGGGTCACTCGATGGGTGGATATGTAGCTCTTGCGATGTGCGAACATCAGGTTGAGATATTAGATGGTGTGGTTTTATTGAGTTCAACGCCTAATCCAGACAGCGAACTAAAGCGCGTAAATCGCCTTCGCGAGATAGATCTCGTTAAGCAAGGTAAGAAAGAGCTTCTTGCTAAGATTGCCCCTGCGGCAGGTTTTGCAGCGGCGAACCGCTCTAGGATGAAGGTCTACATTGAAGAGCTAGAGGATCAAGTATATATAACCGAAGACGAGGGTGTCGTAGCGCTTTTGAACGGTATGATGAATCGTAAAGACCAGAATAAGATGTTTAGCGAACTATCAATACCAAGGATGTTTATCTTTGGTAAACAAGATGAGTATATACCCACGGAAGCGGCAGAAAAAATCGTAGAACAACACCCCGAAGCTACTGTTGTCTGGCTATCAAACTCTGGACACATGGGATTCCTCGAAGAGCCAAGCACAGTTGCCCAGGCACTAAAGAGCTTTGTATTAGGTGAGGGTACAGAAAAGTAGACGCTGTATGAGGGGGATTATATTATCTGGCGTTATTACTTTATCAATTACGGCTCTATCTAGTGCTCAAGGCAGTGTGCAGATAATAGACACAACTCCCTATACAAAAGATATATATGGCTACAAAGGTCCTGTCCCCATTAAATTACACCTCCAAGATGGCATAATACAAAAAGTCGAATTACTCCCAAATTTAGAGAGTCCACACAGAGTAAAGTTCATCATCGAAGATGGGCTTCTGGAGAGGTGGAGAGGCGTCAAGGCTGATGATGCACAGAGCGTTAAGATTGACGCTACGGCTGGAGCAACCCTAACTACCGACGCTATAGTCGAGAATGTGAATATTGCTGCAAAAAAAGCACTTCAACCGCATGATTAAGATCTCTTTAGCTGCTCAATTGTTGGGTGTGTCACAATCAACAATTCGTAATTGGGTTAAATCTGGAGACCTACAAAGTCAACAACGTGGACACATTACGCAGGACTCTTTCGACACCATTAAAAAGAGTGTCGTTGGTCGCAATAAGCTAATCTCAAGAGCCAATAAAAAACATAAGAGTGGTGGCGCCTCACACCAAGAGGGTTATCCCGCGGATATGTGGCAAAAATATGAGAGTTCACTAAGCGATGCACTTAGAAATAGAGAGGGAATATACTACACACCCGAGGATATTGTACAGAAGATGATATCGACAATTAAGTGCAACAAAGTTGAAAATAGCACCTTTCTCGACCCTTGTTGCGGAGGCGGTAATTTCATTATCGAAGCGATAAAAAGAGGATTCAAGCCATCTAATGTTTATGGCTACGATACCGACACAAATGCAGTAGAGATAACAAAATATAGAATTGAACAACTCACTGGTTATAGATCCAACAATATTATATGCCGTGACTTCTTATATTTAGCTCAACACACAAGCGAACGCTTTGATTACATATACACCAATCCACCGTGGGGTAAAAAGCTAACATCGACAGAGCGTGAACATTTCGCAAAGATGTACTCCACAACAAAGAGCATTGATAGCAGTTCGTTGTTTATGCTGGCGTCACTCAGACTCCTCTCTTCGGGTGGGTACATGGGGTTTCTCGTTCAAGGAGCACTGTTTAATATTGCAAGCTACGAAGCAATTCGCAAACACCTGCTAAATCACAATATAACTAATCTACTTGACTTCGATAGACCATTTAAGTCTCTTATGACCAAAGCGCAGGCTGTCATCCTCAAAAATGAGCCGACTCTCAATAATCAAGTGCTGTGTGAATCATCTTCGCGAAGCTACTATCGAGACGCTCGCTCTTTTCAGGACAACCCATGTTGCATCTTGAATATGTGGAGCACCCCACAAAGTAGCGATGTTATAGAGCGGCTACTTAAACAACCACACACGACACTGCAAAAGCACGTAAGATGGGGGCTAGGAATTGTAACTGGTAACAACAGACGTTTTATATCGAGTACACCTAACTCTGGTTATATAAATATCTTCCGCGGCGAGGATATTACCGAAGTGGGATTCAAAGAGTCACCACTATACATCCCCGACGATATGTCTCTTTACCAGCAAGTTGCCCCTGTTGAACTATGGCGTGCAGAGTGTAAAATAGTATATAAATTTATTAGCTCAAAGCTCACATTTATGTGCGATAGAGAGCAGCGCTTTGTACTAAACAGCGCCAATTTTTTCATCCTTGATAGAGAGTTCCCTCTCTCTGCCGAACAACTCGTTCAACTCCTCAATAGTAACTTTATGAATTGGTATTTTCATGAGTTATACAACACCCACAAAATATTAAGACGAGACTTAGAGGCGTTACCTATCTTTTGTGATTATTTCACCGCAGGAAAAATATTTAATGAGGATGAATATCTAAATCACATAGGCGTCGAGAGGGTAGAGCACACTGAATATAGAGTAAAAATAGAGGTGGGAACCAACATCTGACTCTATAAGCCAATTTGGTTACCACCTCTACTTTGTATATTTGAATATATACTACTTTTGAGAAGCTGCTTGAGATGCTGGATCTGCCGCAATCATATTCTTGTCTACGCGCAATGTTACATCGCTATCAACCTCAATAAGGACACTTACATCCTTAACCTCCTTAATAACACCGTAGATACCACCAGCAGTTACAATCTTGTCTCCCTTTTTTAAACCATCACGGAATTTAGCCTGCTCCTTACGACGCTTTGACTCTGGACGCCACATAAATAGCCATAGAACCAAAACCATAAGACCAATCATAATGTATGGGCTTAGTTGCTGTGATAGCGGCATCTCTGGTGCAGCCTCTGCTGCTTGAAGAAAATTAATCATTATATATTCAATTTATTGGTTAAACTTTTTCTCACGACAAAGTTAGTAAAATTAATTTAATCTACAAACATTTATTCGTAGCGTCCCGATTTAAGACGATCAACCTCTACATCTGTCAAAAACCGCCACTCTCCTCGTTTGAGATTCTTCTTTGTAAGCCCCGAGAAGTAAACACGGTCTAGCTTTTGAACGGTATAACCAAAGTGCTCGAAGATACGGCGTACGATTCGGTTACGTCCTGAGTGAATCTCAATACCAACCTCATCCTTACTATCCTTGATATATGAGATCTCGTCTGCATATATCTCGCCATCCTCTAGCTTGATACCATGAGCAATAGAGTCCATATCAGCACGAGTAAGAGGCTTATCAAGAGTTACTTGATAGATCTTCTTCTTATTATGCGATGGGTGTGTCAACTGTTTTGTCAAGTCACCATCGTTGGTAAATAGAAGTAGCCCAAGGCTATTCTTATCAAGACGTCCAACTGGATAGATACGCTCACTGCACGCATTACGCACAAGATCCATCACCGTCTTATCCGCATGAGGATCATCAAGAGTTGTCACATACCCCTTAGGCTTATTTAATACGAGGTACACGCGCTTCTCACCTTGAAGTCTGGTATCATTAAACTTCACCTCATCGGTCATCTGCACCTTGCTACCCAACTCTGTTACAATCACACCATTAACCGTTACAACGCCTGCCGCAATGTAATCATCCGCCTCACGTCGAGAACAAACACCTGACTGTGCAAGGAAACGATTTAAGCGTATCTCGCCTGTCTGTGTGTTCGGGTTATATCTAGGGTATGAACCTTGTGGCTTATCACCTTTACTGCGAGGACGAAAGGCGTTCTTAGATTTATTGGCGAAATCTTTTCCTCCATCACCATAACCTCTTTTTTCGAACTCTCCACCCCTCTCCTCATATGGTTTTTTATCAAAGCTCTTACGCTCACCATAAGGCTTCTTGTCAAAACTTTTACGCTCACCATAAGGCTTCTTATCAAAACTCTTACGCTCGCCAAATGGCTTTTTATCGAAGCTCTTGCGTTCACCGTAAGGCTTCTTATCGAAACTTTTACGCTCGCCATCATACGGTTTCCTTCCGAAATCTTCACCGTCTGCTTTTTGGAAATTACCTTTAGGGCGATTGTCTGCGGTAAAATTGGGGTTGTAAGATGCACGGCGTGCTGGTTTTTGCTCCGAATCAGCGGCATCACGCTGCGAACGCGGGCGACGCTCCTCAAATGTAGGTTTTGAACCTCTATCTCGCTTATCACGACCAAAACGTGATAGATGTGCTGAGGAGTCTTGTTTGAAATCTTTCATTAGATTTTTTATTATTAAATTGTGTACAAAGATATTGCGGGGACAAAGGTAACTATTTTTTTTACAACTGTTACAACCATGGAACAAATTTCGTACCTTAGCCCCATGAATCGTGAAATTCTGCGTATTGCAGCACCTAATATAATCTCAAATATCACAATACCCTTGATGGGTATTGCGAGCACTGCTATCGCTGGGCGATGTGGAGGGGATTCAGCACTCTCGATTGGGCAACTTGCTATTGGAGTGTCGATCTTTAATTTTATCTATATGAATTGTGGTTTTATACGCATGGGCACAAGTGGCATCACCGCACAAGCGTATGGAGCGAAAAATTGGGAGCTAACGACACGAATGCTCTACTTTGCACTTGGTGTTGCTCTCTGTCTGGGTATACTCATTCTCCTCTTCAGAGGCATCTTAGCTCAAGGTGCTGTCGATATAATGGGCGGTGGAGAGCTATCTTTAGAGTATGTAATGGCTCGAATATGGGCAGTCCCTGCGGGTATATTACTCTTTGCTTTTCACGGTTGGTACACAGGTATGCAAAATGCAACTATTCCGATGGTGACCGCCGTTATGGTCAACATACTGCATATATGCGCTAGTTTATACCTCGCCCTATCATGTGAAATGGGAATTATTGGTATTGCTTATGCCTCTGTTTTTGCTCAATGGGTAGGTGTCATTGTTGCCTCCGTTTTGCTTTTTGTCTATTATCGTCGTCGGTTGGTCCCTGTTAAGTTAAAGGAGTTATTCACAAAAAAGGAACTTTCAAAATTCTTTGGTGTCAATCTTGATATCATTATTCGGACTTTCTGCATTGTGTGTGTTTACACCTTCTTCACAGCCGCTTCTGCCCGAATGGGGGACGCGACACTGCTTGCTGTAAATGTAATACTACTACAACTATTCACTCTCTTCTCATATATGACAGATGGGTTTGCCTATGCAGCAGAGGCACTCACGGGGCGCTTTATTGGTGCTCGCGATAGAAAATCTCTTAAGATCGCTATTCATGGTTGCATAAAATGGTCTATTATAGTCTCTATCATATATGTAATTATTTATGTTATTGAATGGCAGCAACTATTAACCATCTTAGTTGGAGAAAAGGCAGATAATCAAGCTATTATAGACATAGCAGGTCGTTATATTATATGGATTATCATGATCCCCATCGTAGGCGCCTTTCCATTCTTGATGGATGGTGTGATGGTAGGGGCAACGTTCACGCACATAATGCGTAACTCAATGTTGATTGCTTCGGCTATATACTTTGGTACATACTACGCTTTTGAGCCTTTTATTGGAAATAATGCTCTGTGGTTAGCTTTTTCGATGTTTATGCTTTTGCGCGGTGTGGTTCAATATTTTATGACCAATAGACTAAACTCAATCTACGACTGCGTAAAAGAGTAGGGTAGAAGAGGGTGTATAATCGAGAATAAGTTTGTATATTTGCACCAAACAAAACAAATTATGGTACTTAATCAGAGAAATTGCGCACAACAGGACATTATAAATGTAGCTCATCGCATGATGACAGCAGCACGTACAGCGCCCAAAGGTAAAGGCATTGATGTTATTGATATTGTACTTATTGAGGGCGATGACCTAAAGCTTCTCTCCAACAAGATGGAGGAGCTAAGCGAGGTATTCGGTCTTAAGTTTTTCCTCCGCGATGCAGGAAATATTCTCGATTCACAAGCTGTCGTGGTCATAGGAACTTCACAACAAGCCATGGGGCTGAACTGTGGTTACTGCGGCTACTCAACCTGCGCAGGGCGCCACGAAGGTGTTCCTTGTGCAATAAACTCCGTAGATGTAGGTATTGCTATTGGTTCAGCCTGCTCCATAGCTGCTGATATGAGAGTTGATAACCGCGTAATGTTTTCTGCTGGTATCGCCGCTCAACACCTAGGATGGTTAGCTGATGGCGTTTCACAGTCAATTGCTATCGCTTTGAGTGCCTCTAGCAAGAGTCCATTTTTTGATAGAAAACCAAAAGAATAATCCTTTAAATATATAAATTATGGCTAAGTACGCTATTTTTGAGACAGAGAAGGGTGTGATGAAGGCAGAGTTGTATGCCGATGAGACACCGATTGCAGTAGATAACTTCGTGGAGTTATCTTCACATGGTTTTTATGATGGTTTAACTTTTCACCGTGTAATTCCAAACTTTGTAATTCAGGGAGGATGCCCTCGTGGAAATGGAACAGGTGGTCCTGGTTACACAATTAAATGTGAAACATCGGCACCACGTCAATATCACGATCGCGGAGTTCTGTCGATGGCTCACGCAGGTCGCAATACTGGCGGTTCGCAATTCTTTATCTGCCATGGTCGCCAAAACACACAACACCTTGATGGCGTTCACACTTGCTTCGGTATGGTTATCGAAGGTGTAGATGTGGTAGACGACATCCGCCAAGGTGATAAAATACTATCTATCAAGATTGTAGAAGAGTAGCCCCAGCAGATATATAAGAATAAACTCGACAGATATTGTCGAGTTTATTCTTATATTTACAATTCACTTATATTTATATTATGTTAAATAAACTAAGGGGTAATGCTTACAGTTATATATCTGGTGCTTAACTTTTGATTCGTATATTTTATCTAATTCGATCAACCGATTTAACTAGAAGTTCATCCCTAAATATCGCTTTAGCAGCAAAAAGAGATAACACAATCGAGATGATCGGAAAGACTAGGATTGGTTTGAATCCTTGTGCCGAAAGCTCTAAGGTAGAGAATGTTCTATAACTTAAAAAGATATATAGTCCCATCATTATACTCGCTCCTATGAGTATTACAACCTCAACCACGCATAGTCTTATCTGAAGCATTCGTCTTTTAAAGAGGAATATATTGATAAGTGGCAAAATAGCCGATGCCGCAACAAGAGCCAACATATAGGGCGTTGTCTGCACCATGGTACCATCTGCACCTCTGAGTCCCGCAGCGTATAGATTAAAGAATTCGTAGGTATTAGAAAAATAGGCCAACGGCATAAGTGCGGTAAGTGTCATTAACACACACGCTACTAAAAGGTAGATTGATTGTATTCTCTGTATCATATTTTTTCATCAATTAAATATCTATTACGATCACTGGAGTTACGATTTATTAGTTCTGCAAGAAAACCTGCCAAAAAAAGTTGAACTCCTAAAATTATTGCTGCAATAGAGATGTAGAATAGAGGCTGTTCTGTCACAGCTCGTGCTACAAATCCAAGCGACTGTTTATATATTTTTAGTGTTATAATCCATGTCGTGCAGCCTCCCCCAAGCATAAACATCAGCGTACCTAGCCCTCCAAAAAAATACATCGGTGAACGCGAGAAAAGAGACATAAAGGTAACACTTATTAAATCGAGGTACCCTTTAACCATCCTCTCCATTCCAAATTTAGAGACTCCATATTTACGCGCTCTGTGCTCTACAACCTTCTCGCCAATAGCCTTAAAACCAGCGTATTTAGCCATTATCGGAATATAACGGTGCATCTCGCCATACACCTCGATTGACTTCACAACTTTTTTACGATAAGCCTTAAGCCCACAGTTGAAATCATGGATTTTGATACCCGAAATCAATTTAGCTGTAGCGTTGAAAAACTTACTAGGCAATCGTTTACCGATAGGATCATATCGCATTTTCTTCCATCCAGAGACCAAATCATATCCATCCTCTATAACCATGCGCCTCATCTCAACGATCTCATCTGGCGAATCTTGCAGGTCGGCATCCATAGTAAAGACAACCTCTCCTTGAGCCTCTGAGAATCCGACATATAGCGTCGCCGATTTTCCATAGTTACGACGAAACTTTATCGCACGAATTGCATCCCCATACTGCTCTTTTAGAGCCTCAACAACACTCCATGAATTATCAGTGGAGCCATCGTCCACCATGATAATTTCGTATGATAGCTTTGCCTCTTTTGCCACGCGATCTATCCAGCTAACCAATTCTGGCAGAGACTCCTCCTCGTTGAATATTGGTACAACAATAGATATATCTAAATTACTCTTGCTCATCATTTGTGATAGTTTTGACCTCTTGTTTACGAGTGAAAAATGATATTATCGCACCATACAAAGCTCCCGTGATGATGTATATAGAACAGGTATTTAGAAGCACGTCAATCAGCGAAAGGCTACTGTTCGCACTTGCCTCTTGAAGAGCTTCGAAATTTTCGGTATATAGAGCCTTTGTCTCCTCGCCTAATTCAATCTCAGCAATTACACCACTCATCGAGTCTACGAGTTGCGAAGCGTACTGCTCATAGCCTCCTACGTACGAATCAATATAGATATAACTAGAGAACGCAACTATGATAGATGCGAATAGCGATATTAGAATCGAATAATTCACTCCTTGACCATACTTAAACACGTCACTTTGAGATGCTCTCATTTTAAGAGCCTTGAATGTCAATGCTCCATAGACTACGGCTACCACAATCCACTCAAGTGCGAGAACCCCCATCTTCGAAGATTCGCCCGAGAGCATTAATGATTGCTCGAAAATTTTTGAACAGCCGAGTATAACACCAAGTAACACTCCCCATTTTGCTGCATCATTTATTAAACTCTTATTCATTTTTTATTACTTTAATTCAGCCTCTCCTTCACGAACAACCTCCACATCGCCATCGCTTATATCGACAATCGTAGTAGGTGTCGTTAAACCAATTCCACCATCAATAACTATATCTACCTGCCTACCCCACTGCTCATGAATCAACTCAGGATCAACAATATACTCCACTTCATCTACACTCTTTAGTGAGGTTGTAAATATTGGAGCACCTAGACTCTCGACAATCGCACGAGCGATTGCATTATCAGCAATACGCGCACCTATTGTCTTGCGTTTTGCAATTACTTTATCTGGAATACGCGATGAGGCTCTGAGTATAAACGTTATAGCCCCTGGTAGATTTCTCTTTAATAGTTTAAAGGTTGCGTTATCTATTCGACAATACTCCGCCATCGAGCTTATATCATTAAACATAAGCGACATATCACTCGTATCCTTACCCGTCAACTGCTTCACTCTCTCGACCGCCTTTGGTGAATCAATAGCACACCCAAAAGCATAAAGGCTATCGGTCGGGTATATCATAACTCCCCCGCCCTTGAGAATGTCACAGATACGATCAATATCTCGTTGCGATGTATTATTACTATATAGTTTTAAAATCATACACTGCAAATATAATCAATTTATTTGATATTATGGCTCTTCAACGCCTTTGAATAGGCTCTTGCATTGATATTATGCTGGCTTAGAGTCTTAGCGAAGTTATGGTAGCCATCAAATGTTGGGCGCGCACAGAAGTATAGATACTTATGTTTTTCATAATTAAGCACCGCCTCTATCGCTGCGATACTCGGCATCGCTATTGGGGTTGGTGGAAGCCCTCGAAATTTGTATGTGTTATACGGAGAGTCAACCGATAGGTGCTTGTAGAGTATGCGCTTAATGGTAAAATCACCTAGTGCGTACCTCACCGTTGGATCTGCCTGTAGAGGCATCCCTATGCGCAGGCGATTCACGTAGACTCCAGCCACTCTCGCCATTTCATCCTCTTGGGCAGTCTCTTCATAGACGATAGAGGCTAGCGTCACAACCTCCTCACAGCTAAGGTTTAAAGCCTCCGCCTTAGCAAGACGCTCACTATTCCAAAATTTAGCTGACTCCGCGTACATCCTCGTTATTAGAGCCTCGGGGGTTATTGTCCAGTAGACATCGTAGCTATTAGGGATAAAATATGCGATCATAGCCTCCTTTGAGGATACCTTAAACCGCCTAAAAATATCTGGATCACTTAAACACTCCACTATCTGAAGCGAATCGGACTCAATTTGAGAGGCTACCCTACCCGCTAGCTGTTCGAGTGTTCGAATGTTATTAAATGTTAATGTTACGGGGGTCTGGTTCCCTAATTTAAGCATTCTCACGATATCAATAACAGTCATACCCTCGCGCAGAGTATAATAACCTGCTTTAATCGTTGATTGCAGATTTAACCTGTCAGCGTACAGATCAAAAGCTAACTGATATTTAATGTGTGGTTTTATGGTCTCATTTAATACACCTTCATACCCTTTGCTCTCTATTTCATCCGTACGGAGGTATATTGTAGCCTCCTTGTGCAGTGCATTTGAGAAAAAAGAGATCCTCACAACAGCCACTGCCACAACGATTAAGATGACTAGGGCAATAAAAGGTAATAAATATTTTTTCAACATATTTTGGAGTGTAACGTTTTTTTTCTACTTTTGTGCTCGGGTAAGTCTTATACGACCAGCTCCTACTAATCCCCCAGGTGAGGAATCAAGCAAGGGTATGTGGTCGAGCGGTGCGATATAAGTAGCTTACCCTTTTTTTGTATCTATATCTTAAGAAACTGTTAAGTTATTATAATGGGAGAGTGACTCGATGAGATCACCCTCCCTTTTCTTATAATTAGAACTGAATCTTCACTCCTGCCATAACGCTTGCTCCATACTCCTTATACCCTGCCCACTGATATACATCGTCCGACATAAGGTTATCAAGATCTATAAATATCGCAAGATTTTGCTTTACTCGTAACTGTGCCGAAGCCTTAAGATTGATCGACTGAGGTGTTTTAATACGTGCGTATGATATTGGACTAGCGATACTATTTACATACGTATTGTATCTTTTAGACATATAGTCGGCACCAATACCTATCGTCAATTTATCAACTTTATACTCTGCACCTAACGACAACTCAAACTTTGGCTCACCCACCTCTAGGTACGAACCATGATAATCAGTCAACGACATAGCCATATTAACTTTAAAACTTCGGCATACGCGATACTCTGCATCAATATTTAACGACAAAGCATCCTTATCATCTAGGTCAGCTATATAAAAGTTATCCTCACCTAACTCCATTGTCACATCATCCATCAAATACTCAGGCGTCGCAAAGACCCAATACAGACCATTTTCACTTGTAGAGTACTCTGTATACAATCTATAAGTTAACTTTTGATTTAGTAGGTCACCCTCTATACCTGCTCTAAAGTTATATGTCGTAGTATTTTGCCCCAAGTACTGCCCCGATTCAATATATGGATTAATATCCGTGAGTGATGCGAAATCATTACGCTGAAGCTTTGTATCAATCTCTACAAAGGGTTTAAAGCCCGAAAAATGGTTTGATTTAACCTTTAAACTAGGCAAGATATTAGAGTCCTTACTATCAGCAACATCGGAATCAACAACATCGTAGAGGTAGACTGCACCTAGCTTAAAGTCCAACTTCTTAAGCGTGAAGGTATAACTAGACTCAAACGAGATAGAGTTATTTTGATAATCACCACTACCTTTTGCTAGGTAAAACTCAGCACCTAAATATAGCTTACCCATTCCCAATTTGTGCCCTGCATTTACCCCCAAATCAAAAGAGGTGACATCATTGCCTCCATTTGCCCAAAACCTATCAAGCCCAACATCTGTCGCAAAGTTCCATCGACTCCAATCGCTATAGTTATCGCCATAGCTACCATCAACCCCCAAACGTTGGTATCGAACATGGTTATCCTCTGGTGTCGGCGTTGCGTAACGATCCCATATATCGTGTACATAGTATACGTTAGTCTCAGCCTGCTTCTCATTGTATGTTTTTCGAACGGCTACACCTAAAACATTCTGACTCTGATTAGCACTTGTCGACTCACCATATATATTATCTCGCTTACCATAATCACCACTATGGTTGATGTACCCCATGATATACCCTCCACCACTAAGTGGCTTTGAAGCGTATATATCTAAGAGCGAACTAAATGGAGCACCAAGAGCTACTTTAGTATATAGCGATTCACTCTGCGTCGCCTTAGACTCACTTAAAGGCACAATCATCGGCTGATAGAGACTCTGCGAGAGCCTACTCTCTATCGAGCGAGGTGTTATAGAGTAGTCTATGTCGGGGCGCAGTGTCACCGTATCACTCATATCTGGCTCTAACATAAGTTTCTTAGCTCGATTAATCTCTGGCGTGTAGGCTTTAGTTACCTCTACCCTCTTTGTTACTTGAGCACTCAGCTCAACTGTGGCGAGCGATAACGCTACGATCAAAATAACAAGACTCTTTCTCATTGTTTTATTTTAATTTATCAATTTTACCCTTTGCCTCCTCAATTATACCATCTCCGCTATCTGAATAGCCATCCACGACACTTTGCAGTGTGGCGCGAGCTTGAAAATTATCACCCTCCGCAACATATATATCGCCTAAGATAATAAATGCTTTAGCTAACCAATAAGAGTGTGTTGTATTACTCTGCGCAAACTTAAAGATCATATCTTTTGTCTGCTCACCCTTATCTGCACGGTAACTATTTTCAATAACATAGTATGTCGACTCCGCACCAACATCACTTAATGGATCTTTAGCTAAATCTTGATACAGCGCGATAGCCTCTTGCCAACTTCCATCTTTGCGCAAAATCGTTGCTTTGGAGTATTTAGCGGCTGTTACGGCCTCTGCACCAGCATCTTTTTGCGATAATACATCATCCGCCATTGCCATAATAGCACCTCTGTCACCTGTCGCTATTGTTGCCTTGGTGTAGTTCGTCATAGCCTCTTGGCGCGTTGCTGCATTTTTAGAGATATCGTATAGCGTTCGATATGCTTTGGCTGCTTCGCCGTACATCCCCCCCTTGTACGTCAACCTCGACAGAGATGTATATACGCGTTCACTGTATTGATTTAACCCCAAAGCAGTCAACTGTTGGAGACTCTTTATTGCCTGCTGCGTATCACCTGTCTTTATATATGAATCACTCAACATAAAGAGCACATCAGTTAAATAGTAGCCACGAGGATAATTTTCCACATACTCGCTCAATGAATTTTGCACCTTCGAAGGCTGTTCATGTGTGAGGTACATGCGTTGCGCTGCCACAAACGAAAGCGAATCTTTTGCTACACTGTCAAGGTCGCTCTCAAGCCCCATCTTCTTTGCGTAATCAAAATATCCATTAGCATCACCCTGATCTATATAAATATCACGAATACCCTGAGTCGCATCCTTAGCAATCAGACTTTGAGGGGCAGCCTTAATCGCTTGTTCATAATAGCTTAGCGCCTTTGATCTATCACCTAGGTTTAGGTGTGATAGCGCCAAATCCGTAAGCACCTCCGCCCGATTATCACTCTCTGGATAATAGACAATATACTCCTCTAAGGACTTTGAGGCTTGCGCGTAATCGCCCTGTACTATATACGTTTTTGCTAACTCATACATCGCCTTATCAACATAATCACCCTCTCCTCTCTTTATGATTCCTTGAAGCCTCGATATCTTTTGATTATACTGTTGCTCAACACCCTTGATTATTGCCATTTGATACTCCGCATAATGATGCCCAGCGCCTGCCGTTGATCTAGCAGAACGGTTATAATACTTCGTTGCGTTATCAAAAAGCCTCTTGCTGTAATATATATCTCCTATACGATTCTGTGCATCAATAACCATCTCCGGCTCTCGACCATTTAACAGAGTAATAAACCTATTAAAGTAATCAACCGCAGAGTCGTCACGCCCTAGCTCCATCAACGCGTAAGCTGTACTATATTGAGCCATAACGTATGTAGACTCTGTTTTGGGTGCCCTTGCGATATACGAATTATAATTATCTAACGCTACCGTGAACTCGCCATCCATATATGCTATTTCGCCCAACCAGAAGTGAGCCAACGCATTATATTTAGGGCTAACCCCAACCTTTAGCGACTCCTTGAATGAGGCAGACGCTTTGGTGTAATCCCCTGCGTTAAAAGCCGTAACAGCCCTAAAATAGGTTATCTTTTGGAGCGCTGCACGAAGCTCTGCATCAGGATTCTCCGCCTCTTTTATTGCTTGATATGCAGCCTCGTAATTCTTTGAATTATAATACGATGCAACTAATAGTATTTTCGCATCTTTAACCCTTTCACTATTTGGGTACTTCTTAATATAGCGCGTTAACGTATTTATTGTTTCATTGAATTTACCCTCCCCTAGATCATACCGTAATTTTGCGTAGTTAAAGAGAGCATCCTCCGCAATCTCGCCATTAAACGCCTCATTTGAAGCCATTGCAAAAGCGTGCATCGCAGACTCCTTATCCCCCTTTTTTATGTAACAATCCGCCAAATGGAACGACGCATTTTGCGTTAGTTCATCATCAACACCACACACTTCGCGCAACATACGCAACGCAACATCAAACTCACCCGTTCGATAAAATGAGAACCCGCCAATGTAGTTATCCTGACGACTAAGCTCCTTGACCTCACGTCTATATATATCGAAATACTTTAGGGCATTTTTATAGTCCCCTTGTTGGAAATAAGCTTCGCATATAGTGCGTGCAACACCCTCTTTTTGCTCTGCACCTGCATCATGAAATAAGGACTCTCCGTTTTTAACGACATAATCATAATTACCTAACCGCGACTCAATCTGAAGCAGGTAGTAACGCACTATCTTACCGTATGTTTTAGTTGAAGTTAGCGACGTAAACCCCTCTTTTGCAGCCTGAATATCGCTATTTATGTAGCTAATATACGATCGAAAATATAGCGCATCATCATAAAAATCACTCTGCTGGGGTATTCGATTCAGATAAGACAACGTATCCTCGTATTCACCCTTATTGAAGGTTATGTACGCCATTCGTATATCCAAACGCTCTCGCTCTTGTGCGTTTAGTTGAGCGTAATCAATGAGCTTAAACTCTTTGGCTGCCGCAGCAAAATCTTCCGCTTGATACAGGCTTATCGCCTTGTTGAATCTAACATTATTGCTATAACTATTAGCTCCATAATTCTCCTCAAACTCAAACAACCTAAAAGCTGCATCCTTATCCCCCATCTCCACGGAACATAAGGCTATGTAATAATCTATCTCCCTATTTAACGCGCTATTAGAAGCGTTTACATTACCTTTTGCTTTAAGTAGCTCTATCTTAGCATCACCCCAATTCCCAAACTCATATAGGTCCTTAGCTCTCACGAGTCGCTCCTCTGCACTAGAATTTACCGCACACACCCGTGTTACGGTGGTGATCAATAACGCAAAAATTATATATACTTGTTTGTGCATAATACCCAATTTATTAAAGCACAAAGATACAAATTATTTCGTTTAAAAACTAAAAATATTTTGATTTTTTCTTTATTAACAAATCTCTGAGATCACCTAATCCATTGCTGTAATTTTCTTGTATAATGACCTTGCAACCAAATAGTTAAATTCAGAATCAATGGAGTTGCTATATACCTGGATCCAACTTATTTGAGCTTGCATCACATCTAATATTATCGCCAACCCCTCACTATACGAATATGTGCTAATTGTCAAGCTTTCGCCCGCTATTTCTAACGACTTCTTTGCTGCGACAAGCTGCGCATAACTTTGTTGTAGTGTTGTCCAGCCATTAGTCTCTTCGCGCGTTATATCATCATGAAGTAACTTTGTCGACAAATCATAATACACCTCATCCCGCTCTGAGACCTGAATCGCTTTTTTGCGCGCTCCAAAATGAAATATAGGCATCGTCAACTGCAAAAATGCCCCTCCATCAATCCTCGTTTTATCTGCACTCTTACTTTGCAATGATTGATACACAGACCTCACGCCTAAGTTTAGCTGAGGCATATAACTAGCTTTAACAATGCGAGTTGATACACTAGACATCTCTTTGCTTATGAGCATGCTTTCGTAATCTGGACGACGTTTTATAATCTCACCAATATCAACTCTTTCAAGTGGAGTAGCCTCGTCCTCATTACCTCTTTGCGGAGCTACTTCTGCATCCGCATTATACCCTCTCAAAGTATTTAAATTGTGCAGGGCGACCCTATACGCCTCCTCACTAGAGACCAATTCATACTCCGCCTCGCTCAACCTCGAAGCAATCATCAACACATCATTTTTCGAGATATACCCCTCCTCAAAACGACGATCCACGACACTCTTTAACGAAGTGATAATTTTAACATACTCACGCATTGCATCTCGATAACGCTCCGCCGCAACAAGACTCCAAAAGGCGTAATCCGAGGCATAACGCACCTCTAGGGCCGTAAATTCGACATCACAGAGAGCGACCTCCTGCTCCAACTCCGACAGCTTCACCTTTGCTCCGACCTCTCCTCCCGCGTATAGAGTCTGTGTAATCTGTGGCTGAAGATTAAAATACCAATACCTCACACCCTCCTCTCTGCGGAAATTATGCTCGTAGCTACCACTTGCAGCAAGTGTCGGCAACCTAAGAAGTTTCATAAACGAGACCGACTCTTGACTCTTATCGCTTTGATTCATAGCAATCTTAAGTTCAAGGCTATAACTCATTACTTGACGTTCGTACTCACCAATCGACAAATTTTGAGCAGACGATGATA
>JBCQVD010000040.1:0-18753 GCA_047173405.1 Rikenellaceae bacterium | reverse complement strand
AATAAAGTTTTTGATGGATGAGAGTGTGACTCAACACTCAACACTCAACACTCAACTATTGATTAAGCACTTCGTCGATATCAACGTGTTGAATATTGCTTCCCTTAACGAGGTAGAATGAAGACTCTACGATATTTGTCGAGTAGTCGGCAATACGCTCTAAGTTGTGTGATATAGAGCTTAAAGCAATGATCTCCAGCACTTCGCTCTCCTGCATCGAGGTGTTTTTTCTGAACTCCACGATATCGTCCTCGATACTTACATGAATCTCATCTGCAAAATCGTCCATCTCTATTGTCGAACGTGTGAGGTTAACATCTTCCGACGAATAAGACTTTATTGCATTCGTTAACATTCGCTCTGCTATATCCTCCAAATCGCGAAGTTTGGTAACAACCGCTTGGTAGAGCGCCCCATCCAAATTAACTCGTTTCAACTCTTTGTGAATGTTGACCAACAGGTCGCCAACACGCTCCATATTTAGAGTTATATCGTAACAAGCCATCAAACGACGCATATCACTTGTACGTGGTCCATATAGAACCATTGAATTGATGATATTACGACGCATCTTAACCTCGAAGCTATCCAAAACAAGCTCGTTGTTGAAGAACTCAATTTCGGATGTTGAGACCTCGCTAGCGTTTATTAGCTCCTTAATATACTGCATTTGCTTAAATACAACCTGTGACATTACGATAATGTCCTTGTTGATTGTAGTAAACATTTTTTCTCTTTTAACTGGCATATTTTTTTCTGTTATTTGATTACATATCTACATTAGGCTACCCTTACGAATCAACCAAACTGACCACTTAGATACTCCTCAGTGCGTTTATCTTCGGGGTTGGTGAACATCTTTGTTGTGTTACCATACTCAACCAAATCACCAAGGTACATAAACATTGAGCTATCCGAGATACGCGCTGCTTGCGACATATTGTGTGTCACGATAACAATCGAGAGGTTCTTCTTAAGTTCAAGAAGTAGGTCCTCGATACGGCTCGTTGCGATAGGGTCAAGTGCCGATGTAGGCTCATCCATTAGCAACAACTCTGGCTTAAGGGCGATAGCGCGCGCTATGCATAGGCGCTGCTGCTGACCTCCCGAGAGGAATGTACCCTTCTTTGTTAGCGAATCACGCACCTCGTCCCAAAGAACAACACCACGAAGGCTCTCCTCTACGATTTGATCCTTCTCGCTCTTCGATAGTTTGATGCCATTGAGACTATAACCAGCAAGGACATTATCGTAGATGCTCATTGTTGGGAATGGATTAGGGCGTTGAAAAACCATACCGATCTTACGTCGCACCTCTATCGGGTTCATTGTGAGGATATTATCACCATAGAGCAAGATCTCGCCAGTGGTTTTAATATCTGGGTATAGCTCATGCATGCGATTTATGGCTCTCAGCAGCGTACTCTTACCGCAGCCCGAAGGACCCATAATTGCAGTAATGTTATTTTTTATTATGTCTGCGCTTACACCCTTAACAGCGTACTTTTCAGCTGTGTATGATATTTTGACGTCGCGAAGCTCTAAAATATTACTTTCCATTATTAATTTTCTTCTTGTGATGTTATTTGCTTGATCTATAAACCATATACTTGGCTGTAATATTGAGTGTTAGCACCAATATCAACAAAAATAGAGATGAACTCCATATAAGGCTTACGAGGTTCGGGTCATTATAAAATTCCCATATAAGAAGCGACACAGCACTCGTTGGGCTTAATAGATCCCAGTTAATCATTGTACTACCAAGAGCTGTAATCATTAGCGGTGCAGTCTCTCCAATCACACGCGAGATAGCAAGGAGTGTACCTGTAAAGATACCATTGAATGCAGCAGGTAACAGCACCTTGAGCACCACCGAGGCATAAGATCCTCCGAGCGCCAATCCCGCCTCCTTGAGCGAAGAAGGCAACATCTTGAGGGTCTCCTCCGTAGAGCGCACAATAAGAGGTAGCATCATAATAGCGAGCGACACAGCACCCGCAAGAGCCGAATAGCTCTTAAATGGAACTACAATCCACGCATATACAATCACACCGACAATAATTGAGGGGGTACCTTGAATCAACTCCGTAAGAAAACGAACCACACCCGCAATGCGGCTATTGGCATTCTCAGCAAGATAAACACCTCCCGCGATACCGATAGGAATTGCCAACACTGCCGATGACACAACCATAAAGATAGTTCCCAAGATACCGTTTACGATACCTCCAGGGATAACTCCCCCAGCGTCGCGTGCCATCATCGCCTCGTATGTCGTAGGCGCTGTCTGGGTAAAGAAATCGAAGTTTAGCTGCGAGTAACCCTTAACCAACACCTCAAGGATAATAGCGAATAGAGGAACCGCCATAAAGAGCGATAACAGGGATACAAGAATAAAAAAAGATAGATCTTTGCCCTGACGAATTTTCGTAATAAAATTTACATCTTTCATCTCCTTAGTGTTTATTTGTTAAAGCGAGTGATGACTAATCTTCCGATATAGTTAATTACCGCAGTAATCAAGAATAGAAGTAGACCAATAGCAATAAGTGAATCAAGACGCAGATCCGAAGCCTCACCAAACTGATTGGCAATTACCGAAGCCATAGTATTTCCGCTATCCAAAATAGACGATGGGATAATATTGGCGTTACCAATTAGCATCGTCACAGCCATAGTCTCGCCCAGTGCGCGACCTAACGAGAGGATGAAGCTAGCGATAATTCCTGAGTTGGCAGCAGGAAAAACGACAGTTCTGATAACCTCGAAGCGTGTTGCACCCAAACTATAAGCACCCTCTTTGAGATCCTTTGGCACCATAGAGATAAACTCCGAACTTAGGGATGCAGCGTAAGGGATGATGATAATTGAGAGGACGATTGATGCTGTTAAGATGCAGAAACCTTGATCCGAAAGACCTATGGCAACAACCAGAGGACGAATGGCGTAGAAACCCCAAAGACCATAGATAACAGATGGGATACCTGCCAAAAGATCGGTCACACTTCCTAGAAAGATAGCGATCTTCTTGCCTCTAAAGTACTCTCCATTGAAGAGAGCGATCGAGAGAGCAAAAGGGATACAGATAAGAAGCGAAAGCGCCGAAGTCACAATAGTTCCTGCGATAAACGGAAGCGCTCCATAGTTCTCGCTCTCGAGACTTGGATTCCAGTCGGTTCCAGTGATGAAACCCCACAATCCGAAGTGGTCGAAAGCCCCTATTGACCCACTCACCAAAGAGTAGAACATTCCACCACATATCAATAGAATGGTAGTGGCGGAAAGTCCTAGAGTTATATTAAAAAACCTATTATTCATATATTACTCATTGTGTTGAGTGACACACTTCCTTATTTATAGAGCTTCTTGCCGTTAAATTTGATGTTGTTAAGAGTCGTAAGGTTACTCTTTACAACTGATGCTGGGAGTGGTGCATAGTGCACCTTTGTTGTTAGAGATTGAGCCTCTTCGGTCATCATCCACTTCATTAGGTCGATTGTGAAACGAGCCTGATCCTCAGTGCGGTTGTCGTATGACTGATCTGCGTATACTAGCAACCAAGTCCAACAGCTAATTGGGTAAGCCTCCGCAGCTGGAGAGTTAGTAATCATAGCACGCATATCTGCTGGCATCTCTGATGTTGCAGATGCTGAGATAGACTCTAGCGATGGAACAACTACCTTACCTGCTCTGTTCTTCAATGCTGCTGATGGAATCTTAAGAGCAAAACCATACTCAGAACCGATATAACCTACTGAACCTACTGTCTCCTTAACTGTACCTGCTACACCTGGGTTACCCTTAGAGGCGATACCTACTGGCCACTTAAGAGCCTTAGCGCGACCTAGGTCGTTAGCCCACTGTGAAGACACCTTTGTCATATAGTCAGTGAATACGAAGGTTGTACCACTACCGTCCGAACGGAATACTGGGGTGATTGTCATATCAGGGAGGTTAACACCTGGGTTAAGAGCCACAATACGAGCGTCGTTCCACTTAGTGATCTTGTTAAGGTAGATATCAGCTACGATCTCACCATCCAATACTAGCTTATCAACACCTGGAAGGTTGTAAGCGATAACAACTGCACCAAGACAGCTTGGGATGTGGATAACCTCAGCTGGCATTGCCTCCATCTCCTTCTCTGAAAGATAAGCGTCGCTACCTGCGAAATCTACGATTCTATCCTTTAGTGAGCGGATACCGCCGCCACTACCAACACCACCATAAGTAACTTGGTTACCTGTTGTCTCTTGGTATGCTTTGAAAGCTACGTTGTAGAAAGGAAGTGGGAATGTTGCTCCTGCTCCTGCGATTGAACCTGTCTTCTCGCCTCCACATGATGTAAGAAGCATTGCGAATGCAATAGCGAGTGTTGAAAGGAATGTCGTACTCTTTTTCATAATATCTAATGTTTTTTCTTGTTTTTCTTGATATATGGGCACAATAAACTCCGTGCATAGCACTTTTCTAGCCTCTACACGGAGTTATTTATTGTTGATTATAGCTTGAACTGTACGTTAAGGTAGATGTAAGTTTGGTTGTCACCACCCTCAGGCTTTGCGTACTGGATGTTTGGAGAGATCTTAAGAAGCTTGTTCACGTTGTACTGAAGACCTGCCCAGATACGTGACTCCTCCTTTGCCTCTGCTGCTGTGCTACCATCACCCTCAGTTGCATCGTAACGAGCGTAGACGTCGAACTTCTCGTTAAGGTTTACTGTAGAGTAGATAGAGAAACCGCTAACCTCTGCATCCTTTACATTCTTGTAGTTGTTGCACATGTTGTACTCAGCACCGATCTTGAAAGAGTCAGCCTTGTAACCTACGAATGCTGAAAGCAAAGTCTTGTCCTCACCCTCCTCAACTGTGTTGATGTCGTAGAAAAGACGCATTGTGATGCTCTCGATTGGGGTGATTGTAAGTCCAACTCCGTAAGCGTACTTGTTGTCAACATCGTCAGAAGCGATTAGCTTGTAACCCTCACCGTTTACCATCTGAACGTCAGCCTTAAATACATCAGAGAACTTATAAGAAGCAGTGATACCCATGTCTGCACTTGAAGCCAATGACTCTTGGTCTACATAAGATTTAGCAACGTAACGATAACCCCAGAAGCTCTCTTGTACTGAGAAGTTAAGAGTCTTTACAAGACCGAAAGATGTTTGGAAATCGTTGCTCTTGTAAGTAAGGTAAGCATTCTTAAGGTAAGCCACCTTGTTGTAAGAGGTACTATTACCTGCAGTACCAAAGTCAAGAACAACTGTTCCGCTGAAATCATCCTTGTACTTGAAGCTTGTACCTAGGTAAGCACGATCTAAATCGAAACCTGAATCCTCAGCTGCGTCGCTCAAACCTTGGTGCATGTTAGTAAACACAGTAACCACTGGTTTGATAGTAAAATCACTCTTAGCACTCTGTGCCATTGCTGTGCCCGACAGGGCTACTGCTGCTAGTAAAGCAAAAAATTTTTTCATTGTTTTAATAATTAAAAAAAGTTTGTGTTAATTTATTGTTTTCTCTTCATTTATATCTCATCCCTTCTCACGGTGCAAAACTAAAGCCTAGATATTAAAGAATTATTACAGAAATATCACCATTTTATGAATTTGATATTTTCCTCTTATTATCAATAAAAAAGTCTTTGATTTTGTTCACGGTGCAAAACTAAAACATCGATATTACAAATATATTACAACAATATTACTATTGCGTAAGTATAATTACGATCTTTTAAACTAACTTTATTTTCTACGATAAACACCTAATAATAAATGATATACATATATAATATGGTTCAAAATATCCATAATTACCATTATTACAGATAAATTCGCTACCTTTGTTGCTAAATTTTAAACCATTTTTATTAAAACCTATGAGATTTATTACTTACCTACTACTTTTTATGAGTGTCGCGCTGTTCTCTTGTCAAGATCAGCAAGATGTTTGGCGCGATAGCTCCAAATCATTCGACGAGCGCACCGAGAGCCTTCTCTCACAGCTAACTGTTGAAGAGAAGTTGAGATACTTCAGCTCCGACATACCTGCCGTTGAGCGTCTGGGCATCCCCGCTTTTATGTGGTACAACGAGGCTCTACACGGTCTAATGACTTGGGGTGTGACTTCGTTCCCCCAAAATAACGCCATGGGTAGCACCTGGGATAGAGACCTTATGTTTGATGTTGCATCAGCTATCTCGGACGAGGCTCGCGCACTTCAGAGTGCAGGAAAGAACCAAGTGATGATCTACTCCCCCACTGTCAATATGGCTCGCGACCCACGCTGGGGACGTAACGAGGAGTGTTACAGCGAGGATCCATACCACATGTCTGAGATCGCTAAGATGTATATTCGCGGTATGCAGGGCACACACCCTAAATACCTTAAGACCGTATGTACTGTTAAGCACTATGCGGCAAACAACGTAGAGCACAAGCGCGAGCAGCGCCAGTCGATGATCTCCGAGAGAGACCTTCGCGAGTACTACCTCCCACCCTACAAGGCTTGTATTGTCGAGGAGCGTGCCGCAGGTGTTATGAGCGCCCTCAATGGAGTAAACGATATCCCATCAAGTGCACACAAGTGGCTACTAAGCACAGTGCTTCGCGACGAGTGGGGCTTCGAGGGTTATGTAGTTGCTGACTGGGGTGCCGTAGGTGCTATCCACACCCTACAAAGAAAGGCCGACACCAATGCCGATGCCGCTATTATGGCTCTTCGCGCTGGCTGCGATCAGGAGTGCTTCCGCCCACGAGAGTCGCCGATGGTTCAAGGTCTCACCGAGGCATACAACGAAGGACGCATAAGCGAGAAGGAGCTAGATGTAGCTCTCAGACGCCTTATCAAGCTACGTTTTATGGTTAATGGATTCAACCTCGATGATGAGTGTCCATATAATAATACTCCAGCATCTCTTATGGGAAGCGACGCGAACAAGGCTCTAGCTCTAAAGGCGGCCGAGAAGAGTATCGTGCTTCTTAAGAACGAAAAGAGTATCCTTCCACTAAGCAAGAGCGCTAAGAGCATCGCTGTGGTTGGTCCATTTGCTGACAGATGTTGGCTGGGAATATACTCGGGAACACCTAAGAGCCAAATAAGCCCACTTAAGGGTATCCAAAGCAAGTTCAAGGGCGAGGTTAAGTATGCTCAAGGATGTGGCGTAACAGAGGATCTAGGCAATAAGGAGATGGCTGAGGCTGTAGCTGCTGCCAAAGGCGCTGATGTCGTAGTTGCATTTGTTGGTAACGACAACTCCACGGCGACCGAGAACCTCGACAGATCAACTCTAGCACTCCCAGGACGTCAACAAGAGCTACTTGAGAAGCTATGTAAGGTGAATAAAAATGTCGTTGTTGTGATCGTCCCAAGTGGTTCAACAACCATCGGCAAGGCACAGAATATGGCAAACGGTATTATCTGCGGTTGGGCTAATGGTCAAGAGCAGGGTAACGCTATTGCGAGCGTACTCTTTGGTGATGTTAACCCTGGTGGTAAGCTCAATACAACATGGTTCGCGTCGGACGATGACCTAGAGGATAAGAACGACTACAACATCCGCAACAACCGTACATATATGTACTTCAGTGGCAAGCCACTCTATCCATTTGGTCATGGTCTAAGCTACACAACTTTCAAGTTCTCAAATCTTAAGTTCAGCAGCAACAGTGTCGCTGAGGGTGCGAAGCTAACCGTAACAGTAGACGTAACCAACACTGGCAAGGTGGCGGGTGACGAGGTTGTACAGCTCTACATCAAGAACAACGCAACAAAAGAGGTTGAGGCGAGCAAGATCCTTCGTGGATTTGAGCGAGTAACCCTCGCAGCGGGTGAGACTAAGAGTGTAACAATGACTCTCGGCTACGACGCATTCAGCCACTGGAGCGACGAAAAGAAGGCTTTTGTTGTCGCTGAGGGTGACTACGAGGTTATGGTTGGTAACTCTTCAGCGAACACACCTGTTAACGCTACAATCAAGGTTGCTGGCGGCACACTGCCTGAGCACTCACTACGCACGGTGAGCTACGACAACTACCACGATAATGAGAGGTACCGCTCAAAATATTTCGGAGGTAAGATTATCGAACCAGTAAAAGAGGAGCCTAAAGCTACAACAGCTAACAAAAAGACATGGAAAGCTCCTAAGTGGATTGAGTTCCTTGTTGACTTCGTTGACCCTGGCTTCTACGTTAGCGAGTGGACAGTACGCCTCAACTACACATCCGAAAACCCAAATACACCAGCAAAGCTAGAGTATGACGGAGCAATAGTTCGCGAAGGTATCACACTTGAGAAGGCTGGCAAGGCGACTCAAGAGATCAAGATCCCAAAACCAGACTACGACCTAGGCACACGCGTTCGATTCTATGTCGATGAGGAGGTCGAGATAGAGTCCCTAGAAGTTATATGGCCTAAAGACAACAGTGTAACTAAATATAGCGAACCAATCTCAAGAAGATAGTTACTCGAACATAAATCGCAAAAAGCATTTTGGTGAGTGTCATCAAGATGCTTTTTGCTATATGCAAATACTGAAAACAACCAACAAGATGAAAATCAACATATTAAGAGTATTTATCGTGATATTTACTCTATTTTCGATAAATGTTATAGCTCAAAATACAACCATAATACCTAAGCCCACCATAGTCAAGGCAACCTCAAAGAGCACTACACTCTCAGCTCAAACGGGCTTAAACATAAAAAATGGCACCGCCAATAGCGCTGCGTATTTAGCTACCCGTCTAAAGGAGGGGTTAAATTTAGTCCTCTCAGAGCGCACCGATTGCGAATCTACACTATCGCTTATCATTGACCCAAAATATTCGGACAACAAAGAGGCGTATTCACTCACCATCGACAAGGATATTGAGATCCGCGCAGCGGGTGATGCTGGTCTGTTTTATGGTGTGCAGAGCCTTTTGCAGTTGTTGCCTCCCCAAGTGTATGCTAAATATGGTCTAAAACAGGAGAGTTACGAGCTGCCACAACTCTCCATTAAGGATGAACCTCGATTCTCATGGCGAGGTCACATGTTAGATATATCGAGGCATTTTTTCGATAAGGAGGAGATTATGAAGACCATCGACGTGATGGCTATACATAAGTTAAACGTGCTACACCTGCATCTCTCAGATTATGATAGCTGGAGAGTGGAGATCAAGAAATACCCCGAACTAATCAACGTTGGCTCAAGGGGAGATCACACCCACTGGGGCAAAGGCAAGGCTCGATACTTCCTCTCTCAAAACGAGGTTAAAGAGATCATCGACTACGCCCAGACTCGACATGTGATGATAATCCCCGAGATCGACATGCCTGGACACTCCAGAGCTGCGGCACTCTCTTACCCCGAGTTTTTTGATGGTAAAGCTGCATTTAATCCAGCCAAAGAGGAGACTTTTGATTTTATCTCCGACATCCTCGATGAGTTGATGGCGCTGTTCCCAACTCCATATTTCCATATTGGAGGTGATGAGGTTTCGGGTAATACACTCTGGGCAGAGCGCAGCGATATCCAAGAGTTAATGAAGAAGAAGGGCTTCACTACCCTGCACGATGTGGAGGAGTACTTCGATCAGCGCGTCGTAAAGATGGTGCTCGACAAGGGTAAAATCCCTATTGGCTGGAACGAGCTAGCATACTTTGATGTCGACTCAAAGGCGATATACCAGTGGTGGCAGGGCGATTTCAACTCCCAACACGGTAAAAAAGCGTTGGAGGAGGGTCATAAAATCATCATGTCGTCGAGCGGAAAGCTATATTTAGACTACCCTCAACAGTTTAACGAACCTGGATGGGGCGATAATGCCAATAGCATGGAGGAGATTTACGAATGGGAGCCAGTCCCTGCGGGGCTAACAAAAGAGCAAGAGAGGCTCATTATTGGTCTCGAAGCACCCCTATGGACCGAGTGGGTCGAGAGCAATGAGTACCGCGAATTTATGACCTTCCCGCGTCTGGCAAGCGTTGCAGAGGTGGGATGGTCAGCAAAGGGCAGTAAAGATTTGGAGGAGTTCAAAAAACGAATGGAGACACAATACAAGCGTTACAAAGCACTAAAGGTCAACTATCGTGCTCCAGGGCGAAATTCAGGCAATAAATATAAGTTGCATTAGTTGTTTAATGTTAAGTGTTAAGTGTTATGAAGTTTTAGTTTCTAGTTGAGGAACTTAACACTTAACACTTAACACTAAACACTAAACACTAAAGGCTAACCGCTACTTGGCTGCGGATGTCCTCCGATGAAGAGCCGATAAGAATCTTAAACTCTCCTGGTTCGACCATCCACTTATTGCTCTTATCACTCCAGAAAGCAAAGGCATCTTGCCCGAGAGTAAACTCGACAACCTTACTCTCACCTGGCTTAAGGTCGATCTTATCAAAAGCCTTAAGCTCCTTCTTGGGGCGCTCCACGCTGCACTTAACATCGCTTACGTAGAGCTGAACAACCTCCTTACCGCGCACTTTACCGCTATTGGTAACCGCAAGAGATACTTTCACTTGATCGCCTACCTTGACCGCCTTAGCCTCACCATATTTAAATGTTGTATAGCTTAGACCATGACCAAATGGGAATCCAGGCTCTTTCTTATACTTATCGAAGTATCTGTAACCAACAAAGATACCCTCATCGTAGGTCATTTTTTTGACCTCTGAGTGCCAGCTATCAGGGAATTGTTTCGTTGACTTAGGAATAGAGACCGTTAACTTTGCCGATGGGTTGACATCACCAAAGATGATATCACCAAGGGCATTAGCTCCCTCCTGCCCTGGGAAGCCAGCGTAGATAATCGCAGGGACTAGGTTTCTCCACTCCTCACAGACAACGCCCGCTGTGAATGTCGAGACGATAACCTTACTGTTGACCTTAGCAATCTCCTTGATGAGTCGCTCCTGAGCAGCTGACAGAGCGAGATAGTCTGAACGACCTAGAAGAATAGAACGATCTTGTGCCTCAGTCTCGATACTTCCCGATGTTCCAACTGCCATAATTACGACATCCGACGATTTAGCTAGCTCCACAGCGCGCTTGAGATACTCCTCCTCGCCATAGTTCCACTTCAAAACAAGCTCCTTGTCATTGGCTGTTACTTGGTACTCAATACGAATCTCATACTCACCCTTCTTTAGCTCAATCTCGCCCACACCATACTTCTCAGCGTGCATAGAGGATGTGATATCAATAAGCTTCTTCTTATTAATGTATAGAGTTGCGTTTCCTACGGAGTTAAGCTCAAAACCATATTTACGTGTTTCGGGAGCAACAATCTTTCCGCTCCACTTAACAGAGAACTTTTTGTTAGGCTTGCTATCGTCTCGCTCGATAATATCGGGAACATTATACCATCTAAAATCAACCTTAGGGTCAATCTTATTCGCTTTAGTTCCTCCGAAATTATCATCCGAGAAGTATGTTGCATCGAGTCCCTTTTCGCCCATCTTACTAAGCAAAAACTCTGGTTGGATAATAGTGTAACCATGGTCGCCATAACATCCAGCCTCGAAGTTAACCTCAATTCCCTTGGCTGCATTCTTAACACCCACGAACGGAGTTATGAGCTTACCCTTAGGCGGTGCAACCGTGGCGCTACCGCCACCTTGCAGCATCTGGTAGTTGTGCTGTCCGTTGCGGAAGTGTGCACCAAACTCACCATTAGGACCGATAACTGCGATCTTCTTAACCTTTGTGCGATCAAGAGGCAGGATGTCACCCTCATTCTTTAAAAGCACGATAGCCTCCTCTGCTGCGCGACGAGCAACCGCCACACACTCAGGAGTTGCGATCTCAGCCTTGTTGATTGAAGGTTTCTCATCCATCACACCACACCAGAACGTTAAATACAAGACTCTGCGAACCTTCTCGTCAATAAGCGAGATATCTATTTCACCCTTATTTAAAAGCTCCTTGATTGCCGCTGGCTTATACTTCAAGGCGCGAGGCATCTCCAAATCAAGACCCGCCTCAAGCATAAAACGCCCGTTATTTGCTGATCCGACCCAATCGGTCATCACCACACCCTTGAAGCCAAACTCACCCTTAAGGATCTCGTTTATTTGGTGCTTATGAGCCGAGTTGTGGATACCATTAACTAGGTTATAGCCAGTCATCACACCCATAACGCCACCCTTCTCAACAGCAGCTTTATAACCAGGTAAGTAGATCTCACGAATAGCGCGCTCACTCACATACGTATCCATACCAAAGCGCAGATAGTCTTGGTTATTAGCTAGGTAGTGCTTCATGATAGCGAAGTTACGCTGTGATTGAACACCTTTGACATAAGCTGCTGCGATCTCGCCATTGAGGTATGGATCCTCCGTAAAGTACTCCATGCTACGTCCACCCCTTAGGTCGCGGATGATATTCATCGCGGGCCCCGCACTCGATTGACCTCCCGCAGCTTTAAGCTCGCGGCTGAGCGATGTTGTGATCTCTTCAACTAGCTCTGGATTCCATGTCGTTGCCATATTGATTGACGATGGGTAGTAGACTCCATTCTTGTTGGTGTAACGGTACGACCCTACGCCATAAGGACCATGGTAGATCTTAAGTGGCTGAATACCTAACCTCTCACACGCGGGCGTTCCGTCCCACTGCGTCGCGCTGTGACCTCCGCTTGTACGCATTCCGTGAATATAAGAGATCTTCTCGTCGAGCGTCATGCGCGACATAAGATCCTCGACGCGCTCCTCGATGCTCAACTCCTTATTTTGGTAAGGCGCCACTTGAGCAACACTCACACCCGCCATAAAAAGCAGGGCAGAGGTAATGCTAATAATCTTCTTCATTTTAGGTTTTTTATAGTTTATCTAACACATTAATCTCATCTTATCCATTACGCTATCCTCCAATTAAACTGCTTATAATATCTCACCCACTACATCTACATCGTAGTGAGTGAATGTATCCCAATCACCATGCAACCACATTAGTACCTTGTGACCATCTCCCTCAACGACAAGAGGTCGAAGGTTGTCCTTCTGTGAGTTTTTGGTTATTGCCTCCCACTTAATTGTCGAGATATCATCACTTGCCTCGATACACGCTCCATAGATCTCATATTTGTCGCTTGTTCTCTCGCCCGTTGATGGATTAACATCCGTTGATATATAGACCATCCTAGGGTCTACAGGATCAAACGCCATAAGACCAGTGTAGCTACTCTCTACCGAGTAGAGGCACGCGCCAGCGTAGGCAATCTCACGGTCTTGCCACTTATCGCCATCCCACGAAACGATGCGGAAGCGATGGTCCTCGTTCGAGAGGTATAGCGTATAGCCGAGGTGAGGATTACCCTCAGCGTCCTTAGATGTGGCGCACGACCATGAGCTGCCAACAACACTTATGCGGCGACCTGTCTTGTTGTACTCCTCACTACCCTTGTAGACCTTCTCGCCCTCAGATGTCTTGAGAGGTCCATCCTTTATATCCCTGATCTTTGTTCCATCAACCTTGTAGAACGCGCCATCTCTAAACTCTGCGTAGTATAGGCTATTACCAAAGTCACGAGGGTGACCATCAGTGTACGATATACCCACCGTGTTGGCATCAATTTGGTTGTAACGAACGTAAGGACGGTGACGACCATTGATCTCGTTGGCTATGAAGTGTGTACGATTACCCCACGTCTCGCCTTGATCGTCGGAGGTGATAAACGAAGGGTTGAAGGTAAGACCATCACGGAAGAAGTTATATAGCCTACCCTCCTTCTCCATATTATATATATTCATATACGTCACACCCGCATGGAAATCATAAACATGCTTAAAAGTCTGCTTCTCGCCCCAATCCAAGTAGTTATCCTTAGAGCTGATCTTATAGCGGTGGATCTTATCGTTACCATGCTTTGCCCACATAGTCAATATCGAACCATCAGGACGAACATAGAAGGCTGGTGCATCGTGGTCATCACGCTGCAACTTCTTATCGAGAACAACCTCACCATCGAGGCTCTTCTGCTCCAAATCAAAGACTCCTACGCGCACATCGCCACTAATACCATCAAGACCTCCAACAACAAGTTTTCCGTTGCTAATAACAGCACGAGGGTCTTGATACCAACACCAACCACCACTACGTAGGAATGTATGGCTAGCCTCGCTAGGCTTCACCTTTATTGGCTCAGGATAGAACTTATTGATATAGCGATATAGCTCTACTCCAGCAAACAAAAAGGCACCATTACCGTAAAGCTCCGTATAGTTAGGATAGCTAGTGCCTGGAGCAGCGCCCACAGCTTGCACATAGCCCAACATGCCCTCTGGGGTCACAGCACCTGCGAGGGCATTCCACCCCTTCAACATGATAGGCTCATAGGTCGCGCGGTCCAAGATACCGCTATTAAGCCCCCACGCAAGACCATATACAAAAAATGCCGTTCCACTAGTCTCAATATTTGGATAGTCCTTAACATCGCCCAATAGACCTGCCGACCACGTACCGTCGGCTCTCTGTGTTCTCTTTAGCGACGACGCCATCTCTTTGAAGAGTGTCACATAGAAATCACGCCCACTCCAATCCTCAGGCATATCGGGAATCATAAGCGCTAGACCGCCAAAGACCCAACCATTACCACGCGCCCAGAAGAGCTTACGTCCATTGTTCTCTGTCTTTTCGAGGAACGACTCATCTCTAAAGAAGAGCTTCTCCTCGCTATCCCACAACTTATCGTAGGTCATGTGGTACTGCGTGTCCATATACTCCAAGAAACGCATGTCACCCGTATTCTTAGCTAGCGAACTCCACACTGGAGGCGCCATATATAGAGCATCGCACCATGTCCAGTGCCATTTATCCTTCCTGTCACCCGTCATGATATCGGTAAACTGTGCACGCAGGGGCTTCAACATGTAATACGCCTGATAGCGATAATACATATCAAGGTAGTAGCGCCCCACAGCATGGTCGTCCGCATGGAACTTACGCTCGTAGAGACTCCACTTATGCTTATTACCGATCTCCATCAAGAAATCAGTATACTCTTTATTGTAATTATCCTCAACAGCTAGATGCCCAAGTCCTGCGAAGAAAGGCGCTGAGAGCCACTCTAAATCGTGGTAACGCTCGCGATGGTGCCATTTTTTACGATCCTCTTTGGGAGGCAAGGCACGGTATTTTCCTTGATCTTCATAAGTTTCAATTTGCCAATCGGCAACACGACGGGTAATCTCCATCACCTCTTCTGCCGATGGTCGTGGAGTTGATGTACATCCAACAAACAACAGCGCAGCCAGTAGAGAGAGAGAAAGTAGTGTTCTTCTCATAATAAGTTAACAGTTTTGGTTTTTAGTTTGGTCTATTATGCGCTCAAAAGAAAAATCTCGAACACACAACAATAGTTTACACAAAGGTAGTCAAAATATATTATTTCGAGATAATAAGGCACAAAAAAAGGTAAAGCAACCTACTAAAAAAGTAGATTGCTTTACCTTGTCGGGGTACCAGGATTCGAACCTGGGACCCTCTGCTCCCAAAGCAGATACGCTAACCGGACTGCGCTACACCCCGCTGTGTTATTATTACGGGTGCAAAGATAGGGGTAATTTTTGAATTTGCAAATTTTTCAAGCTCTTTTTTTGAACTTTTTTACCCTTAAATCTTCACACTTTTTATAAGAGTCAAATAATGAGGTATTTACCTAAACTCTGCAATTAGAGCTTTTACGTGTGGTATTAACTGCATCGTGAAGAGACCAAACATCCATACCGACGCTATAAGTTTTAGACCTGTACCAACCAAGAACGACACAAAACTACCAAACCCTACTTTTAGCGCCTTTTCGGTATTTGTTCGATCATTGATCATCTCGCCTAGGACAGCTCCAAAAAATGGACATAGAATAATCCCAAGAGGTGGAAAACAGAAGAAACCTAGAAGCATACCTATTGTCGCTCCGCGTACTCCCGCCTTTGATCCTCCCAAACGTTTGGTGAAATAGATGGGAAGAACAAAATCTATTACCGAGATAACAGCCGAGATAACAGCCCATATAATGAGGGTCTCAACGCTCAATGTCGAGTAGGTGCACAAATAGGCACACACAAGACCTGCGTAGCTGAAGATAATACCTGGCAGAGGTAGAATCGACCCCGCGATACCAAGTATAGAGAGTAGAAAGGCTGCTAAAAGAAGAACAACATCCATTACTCGATCAAACGATTAGTCGCGGTATCGGGAAAGATAACCCATGGTTCGAAACTCTTAGCATCTTCAAACTCCATGCGTGCGTACGAGATGATGATAATCACATCTCCAACAGCTGCTTTACGTGCGGCGGCTCCATTTAGGCAGACACAGCCACTACCACGCTCTCCCTTTATTATGTAGGTTTCAAGTCTCTCGCCATTATTATTGTTGACAATAGCGACCTTTTCACCTGCGATCATATTTGCTGCATCGAGCAGATCTTCATCTATGGTGATGCTGCCCACATAGTTTAGATTAGCCTGCGTGACACTCACTCGGTGAATCTTTGATTTGAGCACTTCAATCATCATTTTCATCTATTTTAGCTTTAGGTTGTCTATTAATCTCACCTCTGCAGCCTGCACCGCAGTGCAGATTTGAATCGAGGGACTTTGAGACCACTCACTCACTCGACAAAGGGTCGACGAGTCTACGATCTCAAGGTATATAACTTTTAATAATCCAGTGGCATTGATCTGCTCCGTAGCTTGCGCCTCACACTCGGCGGGTGATAGCTGCGACATCTTATCCTTGACAGCTCTTAGCGCCCTATAAATCGCAGGCGCCGCGGCGCGATGCTCAGGCGTAAGAAGTGCGTTGCGCGATGATAGAGCGAGACCATCATCACCTCGAAAGGTCGGAACCTCAACAATCTCAACATCGAGCGACAGGAACTCCACGAGGCGATGAATAATCGCAACTTGCTGAAAATCCTTCTGTCCGAAATAGGCTTTATTAGGGGCAACGATATCGAAAAGTCGACTAACTACTTGTGCCACACCATTGAAGTGTCCAGGACGCGTCGCACCCTCCATAACACTCTCAAGCACACCGAAGTCGAAACAACGGTTATCCTCCTGAGGGTAGATCTCCTCGACTGTGGGCATAAAGACGTAATCAACCCCCGCAGCCTCAAGCATCTGGCAATCAACATCAGGGGTACGAGGATAACTCTTTAGATCTCCCTTATCATTAAATTGTGTAGGGTTAACAAAGATACTAACGACCACCACAGAGCACTCAGCGCGTGCGCACTCTACCAGCGAGATATGTCCTTCGTGCAGTGCGCCCATCGTTGGGACAAAACCAACAACGCCTGCTCGCACGCCACACAGTGCTGCTCTTAGCTCGGCTACACTCTCAAAAATTTTCATTGCCAAAAAATATAATTATACATAGGTCACTCAAACAACAAGCCCACAACGAATGGACAAACAACACACTGCCCGAAATAACCAATGATACCACTGGGGGCAAAGTTAAAAACAATATATGAGAAATAAAAAGAAATTAGTATTTTTCGATTATTTTCAAAAATTTAATTACATTTGTGGCAGGCTTTAAGTAGGGTAAAATAATTATTGGTGTGTTTTTAAGAGTACTATTGGAGATGAGATTTTTTTGCTATTGAATCGAAAATATAGTTATTCTATATTGAGATTTGATAGTGAAAAATATCGCTCCAAGAGTGCTTTTAAAAATATGGCAATAATTGTTTTACACTACTTATTAAAATAAGGAGATAAATCATGCAACAAGAAATCACGCCTTGGATCATTGACCGCTTCGATGACACCAAGATTTTGCGCTACGAAGTCAATGGCTTCGAATCTCTGTCTCTGGACGACAAACTTATGGTATACTATCTCGCCCAAGCAGCTAAATGCGGAAGGGATATTCTTTTCGACCAAAATTTTCGTTTTAATCTACCTCTGAGACGCACCCTTGAGGCGATATACACCACCTGCAAGCCATCTCAAATGGACGAAGAGTGGCTAGCCTTCGAGCGCTACCTTAAACATATATGGTTTGCCAATGGAGTACACCACCACTACTCGGGGGATAAATTCCGCCCCTCTTTCTCGCGCGAGTTTTTCGAGCAACAACTCGATAAGGTACCCCTCAATCAGCTACCCAAAGAGTTTGGCGCAAAGGAGCAGCTCTCGGAGTTAATGGCATCAATAATATTTGATGAAAAGCTATACGCCCACCGCATAACACGAGCTGAGGGGGTTGATATCGTAGCCGAGTCATCATGTAACTACTATAATGGTGTTAGCTTCGATGAGGCAGAGAACTTCTACGCACTTAAAGAGGACCCCGCAAAACACAACGCCCCATCGTGGGGATTGAATACGCAGCTCGTGAAGTTGAGCGATGGCTCCATCGTTGAGCGTACGTATCGTCTGGGCGGGCTATACAACAACGCCATAATACATATTTTAAATTGGCTCAAAAAGGCTGAATACATCGCAAACGAACAGACCCAAAAAGTAATTAGACTTCTGGTAGAGTTCTACCTCACGGGAGATCTTATTACCTTCGACTTCTACTCTATCGAGTGGCTCAAAGATAGCGACTCGCGCGTCGACTTCATAAATGGATTTATCGAGGTCTATGGCGACCCTCTCGGGCGTAAAGGGGCGTGGGAGTCACTCGTTAATTTCCGCTGCAAGGAGGCAACCAAGCGCACCGAGATAATAGCCGCGGCGGCTCAATGGGCTGAGGACAACGCTCCTATACCAACACAGTACCGCAAAGATGAGGTAGTCGAGGAGCTAA
>JBCQVD010000144.1:0-3294 GCA_047173405.1 Rikenellaceae bacterium | reverse complement strand
CACCCTGCCCCACTTTGACCGCCTCCACTTTACCCTACTCTACCCCACTCTACCCTACTCTACCCTACTCTGAGCTACCCAGCCTTACGCGGGCGGCAAGTGGAAGCGCCCCCACGGGAGCTATGACCACATCACTCCTCTGTCTCTGGGGCGTCGTCGCTTGATGCGCTAATAAAAGAGTCTATAATTGTAATTGCGCGCGCTTTATCCTCGTCACGCACGATGAGTCTTGCTGGCATACCTCCCGTAGGGAGAATAGTCGCCATATATTCGCTATGGATCATGCTCCACATTCCCTCGTTGTCGAGGAGCGATTTTGCCATTTCGGCTTCAGTTAAATTGTTGTACTCCTTAAGTACTACCATTGTATCAGCTTGCATAGTTTTAAAACATTATTAGGTATAACATAAAAAAAAACAACCCACACAGCACAAAATAGAAGAGCTTAATATCTCTGCTATTATCTACTCCCAAGTTAGATCTTTTTATCGAGATATGCAAATTTTCAACCATTTTTATTATATTTGCATATAAATTTACGTCAAATTCATACCACCATAATATGCAGCGCTTTGTTCACCTTCACGTTCACACACAATACTCCATCCTAGATGGAATGGCAAGCATTCCGAAGCTTGTCGACAAGGCGATCAAAGATGGTATGCCTGGCATCGCTGTTAGCGACCACGGCAATATGTTTGCCATTAAGGAGTTCACTAACTACATAGGCAAAAAGAAGAAGGGCTTTAAGGACGAGATCAAGAAGCTCGAAAAAAAGCTCAACGAGCTGCTTAGCGCAGAGGAGGAGTCGTCGCAAGACTCTATCAACGAGCTAAAGCAACAAATCGACGAACTTAAGGTCAAATTAGCCTTCAAGCCTATCATTGGCTGCGAGGTCTACGTCGCACGTCGCGGCATGGCATCCAAGCAGGGCAAGGAGGATCAGAGCGGGTACCACCTTCTGCTGCTAGCCAAAAACCTCACGGGTTACCACAACCTTATCAAGATCGTCTCTAAGGGTTGGACCGAAGGATTCTACATGCGCCCACGTACCGAACGCGCTGAGATAGCCAAACACTCCGAAGGATTGATATGTGCTTCGGCTTGTCTTGGTGGCGAGGTGGCTAAGAGAATTAACTCCGACGACCTTGATGGTGCGCGAGAGGCTATCTCGTGGGGCAAGAGCGTCTTTGGCGAGGATTACTACCTCGAGATGCAGATCCACAAGACAACAGTCACAAGAGCCAACCACGAAGCATACCCACTACAGAACAAAGTCAACGAGGCACTGCTGGATCTCTCCGAGGAGATGGGGGTGAAACTTATATGCACCAACGATGTTCACTTCGTCGAGGAGGGTGACGCCGAGGCACACGACAGGCTAATATGCCTCAACACGGGCAAGGATCTCGACGACCCTAAGCGAATGCTCTACACCAAGCAGGAGTGGCTAAAGACGACTGCCGAGATGGCTAAACTCTTTCACTTCTGCCCTCAAGCGCTCGACCACACAGTCGAGATATGCAACAAGGTCGAGGAGTACACCATCGACAACCTCCCCATCATGCCTGAGTACAATATCCCCGCAGAGTTTGGCACCGAGGAGGAGTACCGCGCACGCTACACCAACGAAGATCTATACAATGAGTTCACCTCAAACGAAAAGGGCGAGGTGGTAATGTCGCGAGAAGATGGCGAGAAGAAGATTAAGAACCTCGGTGGTTACGACAAACTATATAGAATTAAATTCGAGGCGGACTACCTCAAAAAGATAGCCTACGAGGGTGCGGAGTGTAAGTACCCCACCCCACTGAGCCACGATGTGCGTGAAAGGCTCGACTTCGAGCTACACATAATGAAGACGATGGGATTCCCAGGCTACTTCCTTATTGTGGAGGATTTCATTCGTGTGGCGCGACAAGAGCTGGATGTCTCGGTTGGACCAGGTCGTGGTTCGGCCGCGGGTTCTGCCGTAGCGTACTGCCTTGGTATCACGATGATTGACCCCATTGCATACGACCTGCTGTTTGAGCGTTTCCTCAACCCCGACCGTATATCACTTCCCGATATTGATGTCGACTTCGACGATGACGGGCGTGGTCGTGTACTCAACTACGTGACCGAGAAGTATGGCAAGGAGAAGGTGGCACACATCATCACCTTTGGCACAATGGCGACAAAATCATCTATCAAAGATGTCGCTCGTGTGCAGAAGCTCCCTCTGAGCGAGTCGGATAGGTTGTGTAAACTAGTCCCCGACAGACTCAACGATGGTAAGAAGATAAACCTCACCAACGTCATAGCAGCGGTACCAGAGCTTCAAGACGCTGAAAATTCAAAAGATATAATTCTTAGCGACACCATACGATACGCGCGCATGCTCGAGGGTAATATCCGCAATACAGGAGTCCACGCTTGTGGCACTATTATCTGCCGCGACGACATAACCGACTGGGTACCTGTAAGTACCGCCAACGACAAGGAGACGGGCGAGAAGATGCTTGTAACCCAGTATGAGGGTTCGATAATCGAGGATACGGGACTCATCAAGATGGACTTTCTAGGGCTTAAGACCCTATCAATCATAAAGGATGCACTCGACAATATCGTCCAAACACGAGGCAAGAAGATAGATATCGAGGCGATACCTATCGACGACTCGGCGACATACAAACTATACTCCGAAGGACGTACCGTAGGAACGTTCCAGTTCGAGTCGGCAGGAATGCAGAAGTATCTGCGCGACCTCTGCCCCTCGACATTTGAGGATCTCATAGCGATGAACGCCCTCTACCGCCCAGGTCCGATGGATAACATCCCCGACTTTGTCGATCGTAAGCATGGACGTAAGCCTATCGTCTACGACATACCAGTCATGGAGAAGTATCTCAAAGATACCTACGGAATTACTGTCTACCAAGAGCAAGTCATGCTTCTGAGCCGACTGCTAGGTAACTTCACCCGTGGTGAGTCCGACTCACTACGTAAGGCGATGGGTAAGAAGCTGCGCACGAAGCTAGACGAGATGAAGCCGAAGTTTATTGATGGAGGTATCAGCAACGGTCACGACCCTAAGGTGTTGGAGAAGATATGGGGCGAGTGGGAGAAGTTTGCATCCTACGCCTTCAACAAGTCTCACGCTACATGCTACTCATGGATCGCCTACCAAACAGCCTACCTCAAGGCTAACTACCCATCGGAGTATATGGCGGCGCTACTGAGCCGAAACTTAGCCGATATCAAGACGCTGACGGTCTATATGAACGAGGCGAACCGCATGGGAATCAAGGTGCT
>JBCQVD010000039.1:0-18843 GCA_047173405.1 Rikenellaceae bacterium | reverse complement strand
CCTTTGAGGGGTCCCATTTATCTTTCACCGTAGGCTCACCTGCGGGGTGACCAATAACGATAATACTTAGAGCGTAGGTGCCCTCGGGGAGCGATAGTAGTTCGCTTATCTGTCCTACGCGGTTGGCTTCGTTATTGGGATAGGCTCCGCACCATACAGCCCCAAGCCCCATGCCATGTGCCGCGAGGAGGATATTCTCGGTGGCTGCCGAACAGTCCTGCACCCAGTAGTCGGGCAGCAGCGATTTGGCGGGGCTGCCGAGCACGACAATAGCTAGCTGGGCTTTGGCCGACATGTGTGCTCCAGGAATTATTGTGGGGAATGTATCTAGGATAGCTCTGTTGGTGACAACGAGAAACTCCCACGGTTGTTTATTGCCCGCTGTGGGGGCAGCCATCGCAGCCTTTAGTAGTTTTTCGATTTTCTCCATTTCGATGCCCTGCGAAGTGTAGTTCCTAACGCTGCTGCGTGTCATGATAGCGTTGTAGATAACCTCCTCGCTATCCACTGCGCAGGGTGCGTCGCTAGGGTTTTGTGTTGTGAGCTTTATCGCCATAGCCACCAAAGCTACCGCCATAAGAAGTGTCACTATTTGCCAACTATTTTTCATTGTTTTGTTTTTTAGTGGTGTCCAATTAAAACCGAGGAGTGCCCTGCGGTGAGCGGCTTCTTGCTATGCTTTCAAATACCATGCTATGTAGGTTGAGCGTGCCCCAGTAAATTAATGAGAGTTCAAGAATAGACAACTCTCAAACTCACGTTAATTAGGGGGTAGATTGATATAGCGACAGAACTCCTTGAAGATCTATTTGTAGAGGCAAAGATAGGCTGTGTCGGCGCTTACGCGTACTCCGAACTTCACATCTTTAGCCACCTCGAAGCTCTCAAACTTCTTGTATGTTGTGTACTCCACCTCGCCAGGTAGCTTAACATCCATTTCGCCAGAGATCACAGTCATGATCTCGATTGTCGATGTGCCAAATTCATATTCGCCAGCAGCCATCACGCCTGCGGTAGCCTTACCCTCGATCCCCTCAAAAGCTAGTGAGGCAACCTTTCCATCAAAGTATTCGTTCTTGTTAAACATTGTATTTGTCTGTTAAAATATATAATGCTCCAAAGTTATGGTAAAATGTTCCAAAAACCAAATTTTTTAGAAACTGTTTAAGTTGTTAGTTTAGGGATTAATATTTACTACTGGTGCATAAAAATTTATACAACTGCCCTGCGCGGGCAGCGGCGGGGTGCTCCCCGCAGAGCTTTTTTTTATCTTGCGATTGTTAACCAAATCAAAAAATGTAGATAAGGTTGTAAATGTCTATATCAAATAATTGCTTAGTCGCTGCAAAAGTTGACGCACCATCAATAATTAATATTAAAAAACCCATAACTAACAACTAAACACTAAACTCTTAACACTAAACAACAAATTATCACCCTCTGCCACCCGTAGCTACTAGCGCGCCACCCGCAAGGAGCATCGCAATAGCGACGAGGTTGGCGTGGTCGAGACCCTCTTCGCCTCGAGCATAGATTACGATAATGGCTATGAGGGGCTGAAAGTAGCGGTACAGAGCCGACCTGAGTGGGCTGAGGATCTTAGCTCCCGAGTAGAGCAGAAAGAGAGGCACGACAGAGCCAAGAGTCAAGAACCAGAGTAGCTCGCCCGCAACGCTAAACGAGAACCCAGCCCCCGATACCTTGCGCCACACACTTGTGCTCCAGAGCAGCGATGATATGCCACCACTAAGCAGGTAGATCGTAATGTAGCGCTTTACCCCCACCTTAAGAAGTATAGGTTTCGCCATCACGGTCACAGTCGCCATCACAGCCACTGCCCCAAGCGTAAAGATGTTACCTCGGGAGGGTGTGGCGCGGATATGATCCGTCACAAGCATCAGCGCCCCGAGCAGCGACGCTACCACCCCCAAAGTACGTAGTGGAGTCACTCGACGTGTATGTTTAAGGTGCGCCACAATAAGCGTTAAGGCGGGTGAGAGGGTGGCTATCGTCGCCATATCAATGGCAGAGGTGTGAGCCGCGCCCATCAGCATCAGCCACGACCAACCGTAGATGTTCGCGAGCGAAAAGATCACTATGGGCAGGATATCACCCCACGCCATGGTGCGCCATCCTCCCACCATGAATATCAGCGGCAGAGCTATCAACCCGCCCGCGAGCAGCTGCATAGCAAAGAGTTCGCCCACCGAGAAGTGGGTGTCGAGAAGAGATATCACCACCGAATAGTTGAATCCGAGCAGTAGATTAGCTACGACCAAATCAATATTATAACGCCTGAGAAGTGACATGGGGTTTAGAGTAAAGAGTTAGGAGTTAAGAGTTTTGGGATTAATACTAAAAAACCATAACTAACAACTAATTGCTAAAAACTAGCAACTAAAAAAATATACAAGATTCAAGCCATTATCTCGCCTTAAATTTGTATTTTTGTGGCATGATTACCACCCACGAGTTAGATATCCTATGCCGAGAGTCAACACGCCGCGCGATAGAGCTAAATATCAACCGTCCACCGACCGAGATAGCTCTCGATAAGAGTGTTGAGAATGCGGCGCTTATAGCCTCGCAGGTGAAGTATCTTCAGCGGGCTAAGGATAAGCTACCCACGCTCTACGCCGCGCGCTGCATTATCCCGCCGCGCGCCTTCGAGCAGTCGTCGAGTGAGGCGACAGCGCGCGATAAGAGGATGGCGGGAGGGGCGGTCTTAGAGCTTACATGTGGGCTGGGCGTCGACGCCTTATACCTCTCGAAGAGCTTTGAGCGGGTTGTGACCATTGAGTGCAATGAGATACTTGCTGCCATCGTGCGCGAGAACTTCAAGCGTATGGGTGTGAGCAACGTGGAGGTCGTAACGGGCACTGCGGAGGAGTATATCGCCCGCTGCCAGGAGCGTTTTGATTGGCTCTATGTCGACCCCGATAGGCGCGTTGAGGGTGAGAGGAGAGTGGTCTGTTTGGAGGGGTGTTCGCCCAATATCGTGGAGCTGATGCCACGCGCCAAAGAGATAGCTCCGAGGGTGGGTATTAAGTGCTCGCCGCTCTTTGATGTCGACGAGGCGTTTAGGATCTTTGGCGATGTGAGGGTTGAGGTGGTGTCACTGCTCGATGAGTGTAAGGAGGTTATGATCTATACAGGAGCGCCCCGAGCCGAACTAGCAGCAACGGGCGTTGGTCGCTTTGAGTTCTCGGCGCCGCGCGCGGAGGTTGATAATACGCCTTACAGCGGTGAGTTCAACCCCGCAAAGTATCGCTACCTGATGGTTGTGGATGTTGCCTTGCAGAAGAGCCGTCTGGCGTGCCACGCAACACGCCCCTTTGCGAGGATGTGGAGCGGTAATGGCTTCGCCTTTTTGAGTGAAGCGACAGAGCTTAGGTATGGTCGACTGCTTGAGATCGAGAGGATTGTGGAGTACCACCCGCGACAACTCAAGCGCGAGTTCAAGGGCACAGGTGCGGAGATTATAATGAGAGATTTCGCCCCCTCGCTCACTCAAGTGAGGGAGAAGCTGGGGCTTAAGAGTGGAGCGCAGTGGCGTCTGGCGTTGACAACGATAAATGGAGTGCAGTATTTAATAGTGTTAAAATGAAACGTTCGGTAGTTATAATAGGCACGGGAGGTGTCGCGGAGTCGCTTGCGTGGGCAGTCACGCAGAGCGCAGAGCTAGATCTAGTGCAGGTGTGGGGGCGCAACCAAACGCGTGTTGCCGAGATAGCCTACGATGTGGACACAGGCGAGGGCGGCGAGTCGCTGTGGGACCTTGACCTTGCCGATATCTATATATTGGCTGTTAGCGATAGAGCCATTGCGAGCATAAGTCGACTGTTGGAGTTCCCTCGCGAGTCTATCGTTGTGCACACCGCAGGAAGCATCTCGATGGATGAGATCGCTCACCCTCAGCGTGGTGTCATCTATCCATTTCAGAGCTTCTCGGCAGGGCATGTAGTCCCCTTTGAGAGGGTGCCTCTCTTTGTGGAGGGTAGCGACGAGGCGACAACTCGGGAGATCACCGAGGTGGCGCGTGAGCTATCGCCTTCGGTGCAACTCTTAGGGGGTGAGGCTCGACGCAGACTGCACCTGTGCGGTGTCTTTGCGAGTAACTTCGTGAACTCGATGTTGGGTGTGGCTGCCGATATCGCCCAAAGTAACGGCATCGAACCCTCGCTGATGCGACCCCTCGTGGAGCAGACCATCGCCAAGGCGTTCGAGGCTGACGATCCACGACAGGTGCAGACAGGACCTGCGGTGAGGGGTGACAAGGCGACCCAAGAGCGCCATTGTGAGCTGCTGGAGGGTGACGATAGAGTAAAAGAGATTTATAATTTAATGAGTCAATATATATGGGAAACTTCAAAGAAGATGTAGCACTCTGCCGTGCATTAGTGCTTGACGTAGACGGAGTTATGACCGACGGCGGTATCATGCCTCTGCGCGATGGGGATTTCAACCGTACCTACAATGCTAAGGATGGTTACGCCATCGCTTACGCTGTAAAGATGGGATTTAATATATGCGTTATCTCGGGTGGGCGCGGCGCTAACCTACGCTACCGCATGGAGATGCTCGGCATCAAACACATATACCTCGACTGCATGGATAAGATCAGCGCTATCAAGGAGTTCCTTACAAATGTAGACGTCTCGGCCGAGAATACGATGTATATGGGTGATGATATCCCCGACCTCGACTGCATGCGTTACGTTGGGCTTCCCGTAGCTCCTGCCGATGCCGCAACGGAGGTTATTGAGGCGGCACGTTACGTTTCGCAGTTCAATGGCGGACGAGGCTGCGTGCGCGACGTCATAGAGCAGATCATGCGCTCCCAAGGCACATGGGCACGACACACGAACGGAGTCACTGGAGGTACGGTAGCTTCACGATAATTAGAGGCTTGGTATTGCTTCTTACTGTCCTGCGCGGACAGCGGCGGGGTGCTCCCCGCGGAGCTAAACTTTTGTATTGCATCTGTTAAGTAGGCTTTGTTAAAGCCCTCTTGATTGTGGGGATAAGTTCTAAAAGCGAGCTTTCAAACTTATCTCCACAACCAAGTGACGCAAACTAAAGTTTGCTATTAACAGATGAGATAACAGCGTTTAGTGTTTAGTGTTTAATGTTAAGTGTTAAATGGAATGGAACTCAACGCTAAACACTTAACATTAAACATAAATATACGCTTGTTGGAGCAAACGGATGTTTGCGTTAATGTGATTATACGAAATAGGGATAAAGCTCGCTTTAAATTCCTATTTCATATAATCACAACAAATCAAGAACTGATTTACCGACAAGCGCAGTAAAAAGTAAATGGGAGCTTGCTCCCCGCCCGTCGGCGTGAGACAGTAAGTAGCAATATAAATAATAGAGACAGAGATGGTATTAGATTACGATATAATAGTTATTGGCGCGGGTCACGCGGGATGCGAAGCTGCTTCGGCAGCGGCAAAGATGGGGCAGCGCACACTGCTGATGACCATGGATATGACGAAGTTTGCCAACATGTCGTGCAATCCAGCAGTGGGCGGTGTTGCCAAGGGTCAGATCGTGCGCGAGATAGACGCCCTCGGTGGCGAGATGGGTATCATCACCGACCGCAGCACCATACAGTTCCGAATGCTCAACCTTAGCAAGGGGGCGGCGATGTGGAGCCCTCGTGCACAGTGCGACAAGGAGCTATTCTCGAAGCTGTGGAGGCAGAGGCTCGAAGAGCAGGAGAACCTCTACCTCTGGCAGGATAGCGCTGTGGAGCTACGCTTCGAGGGCGAGGGCGCGGAGCGTAGGGTGTGCGGCATGAAGAGCCAGATGGGTGTTGAGTTCAGCTGCAAGGCACTCATCCTCACCAACGGAACTTTTCTAGGTGGTCTTATGCACTGCGGTGAGGCTCAAGCCTCGGGCGGTCGTGCGGGCGATGCCCACAGCATAGGTATCACCGAGTCGCTTATCAACGAGGGTTTCGAGGCGGGGCGCATGAAGACAGGAACCCCTGCGCGCCTCGATAAGAGAACTATAAATTTCGCGAAGCTAGAGCCTCAGTATGGTGATGAGAAACCGTCAAAGTTCTCATTCTCAAGCGCTACGCACCCCGTTGAGGAGCAGCTGCCTTGCTACCTCGTCTACACTTCGGAGGGTGTACACAACACCCTCAAGGAGGCGTTTAGTCGCTCACCACTATTCAACGGTACCATCCACGGCATCGGACCGCGCTACTGCCCAAGTATCGAGGATAAGTTGCGCACGTTTGCCGATAAGAACCAGCACCAACTGTTCCTAGAGCCTGAGGGGCGCAGCACAACGGAGTACTACCTCAATGGTTTCTCGTCGTCGCTGCCGTGGGAGGTGCAGTGGGAGGCGCTGCATAAGATCGAAGGTTTCGAGGATCTTCATATCTTCCGCCCTGGCTATGCTATTGAGTATGACTACTTTCCACCTACGCAGCTCAACCCTACGCTTGAGACTAAGCGAGTTGCGGGACTCTACTTCGCGGGGCAGATCAACGGCACTACGGGCTACGAGGAGGCGGCAGCCCAAGGGCTTATGGCGGGTGTCAATGCGGCGCTTAAACTGCGTGGTGAGGAGCCTTTGGTGCTCTCGCGTGACGAGGCTTATATCGGTGTTTTGATTGACGACCTTGTGACCAAGGGTGTGGATGAGCCGTACCGTATGTTCACTTCGCGCGCGGAGTATCGTATCCTGCTGCGTCAGGATAATGCCGACATGCGACTCACCCCTATCGCCCAGCGACTAGGTGTGATTAGTGCTGAGCGCAGTGCCGAATTTGAAGCTAAAAGAGCTTTGTTAGAGGAGTTTATGGAGCTGCTTAACAACACAAGCGTCAAGGCGGCGCAGGTCGATGAGTACCTCACACGCCTTGGACAGGATACACTAACGCAAGGCAAGAAGGTGGCAGATATACTTATTCGTAACGATGTAACGATCATAGGGTTAGCGCCCCATGTGCCTAAGCTCGCGCGTTTCATCAAGGAGCGCACCCCCTCGCAGGAGATCATCGAGGCGGCAGAGATAGCGGTTAAGTATCGCGGCTATATCGAGCGTGAGCGCGCCATAGCGTCTAAACTTCAGCGTCTCGAGACAATCTCGATACCCGCCAACTTCGATTATACCGCAATGCAAGCGCTCACCATCGAGGCGCGCCAGAAACTCAATAAGATACGCCCCCACACCATCGCCCAAGCATCACGCATCCCAGGTGTCTCACCTTCGGACGTCAGCGTGCTACTAGTTAAGTTTGGTAGGTAGGGATCTCATTCTCTAGCTCCGCGGGGAGCACCCCGCCGCTGCCCGCGCAGGGCAGTTGTATGCTTGTAATTTCGATGACTGTCTCCGACGGGCGGGGAGCACCCGCCTACACCCGCTTACAGTCGTCTTAGGCGGCGCTCAGCAGATACCTAAAGGCTAGCTTGCTGTCTCTCTCCACATTGTCACCATAGAGGTACATCAAGCCTACAAAGTTTTGAGCATTCACGCTGCCCTTGTCGACAGCATCCAACAACTGTGGGATGCCGACATTGTGTTTGAAACGGCGACAATTATCTCGTCCGCTCTCAAATAATCGCTCTGCCTCGGGATTGGCTGCGGAGCTAGTGAGCGGCTTAGGACTAGGGCTACTAGGTGCAGCCACAGCCGTGCCCGCTGCGGGGGCAGCTGCTGGCGCGGGGGTAGCCTCTTTGGCGATTCTCGGCCCCAACTCAGCGCTGAAATCGTCGCGCTTTCGAACCATCTCCATGCAGACATGAACCTCCACCGTTCCATCCGACAGATCATACGTCGACCAGTGTATTGGTTTGGTTGATTCGAGTGATTGAAAGACATATTGATTGGTCATTTCGTCTCCGATATCCTTTGCACGTCGTTTTGAGTTTTTGGACTTCTCGGATATGTTGGTCACGAGCACCTTCATCATCTGCGCCAGCTGGTTGCGAGCATCAGCCGCTGCGGCACTCTTTGCTTCGTTGATATTTTTGGCTGCCGCATTATCACTAGCTGCGTCATCGCCCTTCTTGGCGCTAATTAGGCTTAGGGCGATCGCTACACAAAACGCAATCTTCAACAAATTCTGGAATATACCTCTCATCGTAATACTATTTTGCCCACTCGAGGTTGCGGAACTGAATAGGTTTATCAGTTTTTAGAGACATTGATCCATGTGACTCTACTCCAAATTTCAAAAGCGCAAATTTAGATGCGTTAACACTAATCTTATCTATCTGTAATCTAAATTTAAGAGGTACATCTTGAGGAAAAACAACATCAAATCCGTTATCCAAACCAGTATTTGTTACGCCCATCTCTATTTTAGAGGTGCTGCCATTATACATATTACCCTCGTCATCGTAGGCTGAAACTTGACGAAAACTACTTATAATACGCTCCTCGGTTCCAAAGTTTGTAATAAGCATATCAATCACAACTGTTCCGTTTGCATAAGCACAACGAGTTACTTTAATGCCTAGATCTGGGTGTGGTGACTCAATTTTAACCTGCGCATTTACGCTAAATGCGGTTATCATCACAGCTATCGCTGCTAGGAATAGTCTCTTCATCGTTTTTATTAAATTTAAATTTGGCGAATTTCTGTAATCACAATAATAGCAAAATGCTATAAAAATATAAAACTTAAAAAGTTTCAAATGATGGATTTCTCCCCACCATCATACAGAAGTAGTATTTTTTTTCGAAAATGTAAATGTTTATTAAAAAAAAAGTATGTACCTTTAGAATCTGTTTAAGTTTCTTATTTCGAGACTCACTCCAAAGTTAATCGAGCATTGGGGTAGGCGATTGGTGATGGTGCTGTTGTCGCTGTGTTAAAAGGTGTTAGTTGGTAAAGGGGGGTGTTTTAAACTCCATTTCGTAGAGTGCAAAAACGGATTGTATGAAGAAGATAGTGGTATTTACAGGTGCTGGGGTGAGTCGCGACAGTGGTATTGCGACATTTAGGGATTCGGACGGGCTATGGGCGAATTATCGAATTGAGGATGTCTGTACCCCCGAGGCGTTGGCGCGTAATCGCGCTGAGGTGGTTGAGTTCTACAATATTCGTCGCAAGGAGCTGCTAGAGAGGGAGCCGAACGCGGGGCACTTTGCCATTGCCGAGTTGGAGCGATATTTCGATGTCGAGGTGGTGACTCAAAACATCGACGACCTGCACGAGCGTGGCGGCTCAACGCGCGTTACGCACCTCCACGGTGAGCTACGCAAGCTGCGTAGTAGCCGAGACGAGAGTGTGATCTTTCCGCTCGATGGGTGGGAACAGCCGCTTGACATGAGAGCGCCTGATGGCGCCCTTGCACGCCCCTTTGTGGTCTTTTTTGGCGAGGCGGTGCCGATGATTGAACGTGCTGCGGATATTGTCTGCTCGGCGGATATTTTGGTGATTGTGGGTACTTCGCTAGCGGTATATCCCGCGGCATCACTTGTGCGATATGCGGGTCATAGAGTACCTATTTACCTTGTCGACCCCAACCCTCCAACCATCGCGGGCATACCCAACAAGGTGCACTACATAGGCGAAAATTCAATTACGGGGGTGCCTAAATTGTGTGAAATTCTAAACGTGAGTTTTGGATAAGAAATTCTTATCCAAAACACCTCTAAAAGTAAGTCTCCCCAAACGGTTTGGGGAGATGCAAGAGGGGTTTATCGAATATACATCGGCTTTAAAAAGCCGATAACCTGAGTTTTAGATAAGGGAAATTGATAAAACTGGTAGGTAAACAATAAATTTCCCTTATCCAAAACTCAGGTTCTAAAGTCAGAACTATGAAAAAAGCAATCATAGAACCTCTCGTCGAGGGGGCTACAACGAGCTGGGATGGTGAGACTTTGCAGAGCTACCCCGCGGGCAAGCCGACCTTTACGATGCAGAGGCTCACAATCCCGCCCCACACCCGAATGGAGCCGCATAGCCACTCGATAATGCAGTTGGGTTACATCCTCGCGGGCGAGCTAACGATCACCTCTGAGGATGGTAAAACGGTGACATTCCATGAGGGTGAACCCGCTATCGAGGTGGTCGGCAAGGTTCACTATGGCGAGAACCGCGGAGATGTGGACACGGTTGTTGTGGTGGTCTCGGTGTTGTAGGTTCTAACTTTCTGTTTTTTGAGGGGCGTTACAAGGTTAAACACTCTTAATAACCCTGCAAGGATTCCCCACGGCGATGGAGCCAGAGGGGATTGATTTCACTACTACGCTGCCTGCTCCGATGACACAATTATCGCCAATATCGACACCTGGCAAAACTGTCACACCTCCGCCAATCCAGACGTTGTTGCCTATGGTGATAGGCTTGGCGAACTCCAGACCCTTGTTGCGCTGTACGGCATCGGTCGGGTGAGTAGCGGTGTAGAATCCGCAAGCAGGGGCGATGAAAACATTGTCGCCAAAGGTTACTTTTGCTGCGTCTAACACAACGAGATTGTGGTTAGAATAGAAATTCTCGCCAATCGAGATGTTGTAGCCATAGTCGAACCACACGCTCTGCTCGATGGTGAACGAGCCCTTGCAACTGCCCAATAGCTTGCGCATAGTGGCGTCCCGCTCCTCAGATGCGGATGGGCGCAAATGGTTATAGTCGTAGCATAGCTCTTTGCACGCTGTGCGCCCTGTAACTAACATCACATCAGCCGCATCGTATAGCTCGCCACAAAGCATCTTTTCTTTTTCGGTCATTTCATTCTCAATATCTTTTTCCCAATTCTTTTAAGAAACCATACGAAGATTGTTTTATAATGATAAAAATTTACCACCCCCGCATAAATATTCGCCTTTGCTATTGTAAAATGATTGATCATTTTGAACTTAGGGTTTCTAGCAAACTGAGTAAGAGTACTTTTTAAGCCATCTTCAATATCGGTAAATGTATTGATATCAATATATTGACCTATCTTTGAATTGTCAAACTCTCGATTATATAATCTGTCATATTGTATTTGATATAGTGCAGGAAAGCATGACATAAATTTAGGTAATGACGTGAATCGCACCTTAGGTCTTTTGCCACAATGCTTTTCGAGAGTATCTAAATAGATATCTAATACTTTATCCCATGTAGCGGACTTGGGATTTGTTATATGAAAAACCTCGCCACATGCTTTGGTATTACCAATCAATGCTGTTATTGCTCGTGCAACATCGTAACCATTGGTTAGCGTGGTTGTTTTTGCTGCAATCTCTTTATTGAATATTATAGCTCTGCCACTCAAAGCTTCGTATAACCAATACTCTTTTTCCATGTTGCCTAACTGTAACCGCTCTTTACCATAGGTGATGTATGGTCTAATGATAGTCCAATTCTTTTTCTTTGATGCTTGTAAAATATTCTCTTGCCGAGCCTTAGATAGAGCATATTCGTCTGTTGAAAGATATGTTTCGTCTTTGCATACATCTAATAGACGAGGTGATTCTTCTGTTATTTTGTCTTTTGATTCTGCATATACTCGACTTGAACTAAGGTAGATATATTGATTTGTAGAATCTAAAAAAAGATTAGCTCTGCTTTTAAAAGTGGCAGTGTCGTAAATCATAAAGTCTACAATCGCATCCCACTTATTTGTTAAAAGATTACCTATAAATTCAATATCTTTTGCATCCCCTTGAATGTAAGTGATATTATCTTTGTTTGATCTTTTATGTCGTGATGTGATATATGTATCTATTCCTTTTTTAGATAAAATTTCACTAAGGTAGCTTCCCATAGCTCCTGTGCCTCCTAATAATAATACTTTCATATAAAAATAATCAGTTTTAATTTTTATCATCCCGTAGCTTCGTAAAACCTCGCCACATAGCATTTTATGCTGTCATAGCAAAGGTAGTGATTATTTTTGAATCGTTGGTACAAACAAAAAGTTAAGTGCATTTTTGGCAATTGCTTTATCGGCAAGTTTTGGAGCCGTGAACCTCAGCTAAGGTGCAAAATAAAACAAAAAGATAAAATATGCACAAGTAGATAGATTTTAGCTATCTTTGTGTGAGTAGTGGCTCTGAAATAGGAAATATAGCAGCTTGCCAAGTGCGATTGATTCACGAATAAAGAAGTTAGAATTAAAAGACAAATACCAATGAAACTAAACAAAATATATTTTAGTGCTGCGGGCACGACAAAGAGGGTAGTTGAGGCGATTGCTGAGGGGGTTACTTCGGCTATTGCTAATGTTGAGGCGGTGGATTTTTCGCTTATTAAGATGAATGTTGAGGGGGCAACGATTACGAAAGAGGATCTGGCGATCTTTGCGATTCCTGTCTATGCGGGGCGTGTGCCTGCTATTGCTGTGGAGCAGATTCGTAAGTTCAAGAGCAAGGGGGCGAGGGCGATTCTCGTGGTAGTCTATGGCAATCGTGAGTTTGACGATGCTCTTTTGGAGCTGAGCGATATTGTTACTCAGTGCGGTTTCGTGCCCGTTGCAGCAGGGGCTTTTGTGGCTGAACACTCGATATTCCCCAAAGTGGCAGCCGAGCGTCCCGACGATAGTGATGTGCAAAAGGCTAAGGCGTTTGGAGCTAAGGCGGCTCTTATTATGCCGACCTCTGAGCCTTTGCAACTCCCTGGCAACAATCCCTATAAGACCCCAGGAAGTATTCCCATCAATCCTAGAACCAACAAGCGCAAGTGTATCAAGGCAACAAAAAAAGATAAAGATCTGTGTGGAATCTGTGCTGCTGCGTGCCCCGTTGGAGCAATCGGCACACCCAAACCATCGACCGACAGCGACAAGTGTATCAAGTGCGCCCACTGCATTGCGGTGTGCCCTTACGATGCCCGTGAGTGGGGCGGACTGCTCTACAAAATGGCTGAAAAGAAGTTTGTAGGAGCATACTCAGAGCCTCGCAAAGAGCCTGTGGTGTTTTATTTAGGAGAGTAATGTAATGAGAGAAAAAACAATATTCATAACAGGAGGCGCAAGCGGCATAGGGCGTGGTTTGGTGGAGCACTTTGCGGCAGCAGGGGCAATCGTGGCGTTTTGCGATATAGACGAGGTGCAGGGTGCTATTGCAGCCGAGCAGGTGGGCGCAACATTCTACCATGCAGATGTTTGCGACGAGGTGAGACTAGCCGAAGTATTAGAGGATATAATCTCGAAATTTGGAGGCATAGATGTGATAATCAACAACGCAGGAGTCTCGAAATTCACCCCGATAACCGAGATCGAAATCGAGGAGTTCGACAAGATTATTGCGACCAACCTCCGCCCCGTATTCGTCGCCTCTCGCTTTATGGCACGCCACCGCAACACCGCTGAGGGCAAACAAAAATATGGCAGAATAATCAACATCGCCTCAACACGCCACCTGCAAAGTGAACCCCACTCGGAAGCCTATGCAGCGACCAAAGGGGGCATTGTCTCATTGACCCACGCACTGGCTATCTCCCTCTCGGAGTATAATATAACGGTCAACTGCATCAGCCCTGGCTGGATCGACACGGGGCACTACGGGGTCAGCGAGGCAGACAAGCGGCAACACCCATCAGGCAGGGTTGGCACACCCTCCGACATCGCCCGAATGTGCGAATATTTGTGTCGTGAGGAGAACGATTTTATCAATGGCGAGAATATCACGATTGATGGCGGAATGACAAAAAAGATGATATATTGAGAGCACCCGTAGGCGGCGATATTTCAAAGATAACGTAGAGTTCCCTTCAGTCATATATTACAATATACTCCTTTCAGAGACCTCCTCGCCATCTTCAAAATCTCATCCACCTACGAGCACTCTCCAAAGCGGAGCAAAACATACGTTTTGCAACTTTAGTTTATTTTTCCTATCTTTGTGCTTAGAAACTACACGGAGCAATCCGTAAGAAACTGTTTAAGTTTTATATTTTCGTTCTTTTTGTCTCTTTTGCATCATTTTTCACACCTCAAAATCGTTAAATAGAACCACTATTTGCCTCTTTTGAGATGCAAAAACTAATACAAAATAGCTCTAAAATAACTTCGATACAAAATTTAAACAATTTCTAAGTTTAAAATATTATTTTGCGTTTGCGTAAGATCTAACTGTAGAAAACTGGTAATTTTTTAATGAAGCTTAGAGACTATGTGCAACGCTCGTACTGTATCCTTATGGTGCGAGCTTGCTTGTCTTGCTTCATAGGTATACCAGTACCTCTACAGTGGATATGTTAAGTTCGTGCCATTTCTTTTGGTTGAGATTTAATGATTGTGAACGATCAGAATACCCAATGGAGAGGATGGATACGGTACTTGAACCAATAATAAAATCGAGGTACTGGCGAGTGTGTTGAAATTCTCTCCTTTTTTGAGTCAAAAATCATGATAGAGCAAAAAACATTCACCCTGCGCCCAAAGGCGAGAGGATTTCACCTCATAACAGACGAGATTGTGCGCAACCTGCCACCCCTCCCAAAGGTTGGTTTGTTGAACCTTTTTATACAGCACACCTCGGCAGGGCTAACCATCAACGAGAATGCCGACCCCGATGTGCAAACCGATATGGGGGCAATCTTCGACCGCCTTGTGAGGGAGCGTGAGAGCTACTACACCCACACCTTGGAGGGTGCGGACGATATGCCAGCACACGCAAAATCTTCACTCGTGGGGGCGAGCCTCACCATCCCAATCACAAATGGCAGACTCAATATGGGCATCTGGCAGGGGATATATCTCTGCGAGTTCCGCAACCGTGGCGGTGGACGTAATATTGTTGCAACGATAATTGGATAGTAATACATATTTATTACCTTGCAAGCAAACCAAACCACATACAAAAATGAAGAACCTACTGATAATCACCTTATTGACAATAGTGTCATTTGTCACCGCTCTTGGGCAAGAGCGTGAGGTTTACACCTTGAAAAATGGTGTAGTCATAGAGAATAGAGATCTTTTGAATTTAGACCTTTATAGCAAAGGGGTCTATAATCGTCGTTATAAATATTGTGATGACCCTTTAGAGGTGAGGGTTGGTAACAAAAAGTATGACATAAAGGTTGCGAATTATATAGGTTATTGGGCAGAGCGTGACTCTATGGTTATATATGACGCAGGGGATTTCAATGTTATAGAGTTTCACGGCAACGATGGGTGCGGATACCAATATCGAGATGATTATGGAATCTTAAAGATGAACGAAAGTTCGGTATTGTGGATGCCGAGCTACTCGGGGTCAAATTATATTCACAGAGGGCTATCTCGCAATGGCTACTTTGTGGAGGCAACACTCACGCCAGACTCCAAGGCAGTGATCTTCTTTGGTCAATCTTATGGCACCGATGTTGGACGAACATTTATATTCATTGTCACAGAGCGAGATGTTAGACTCGTATTCAACAAACCATACTGTGCCAATAGTATTGATATTGCCGATGGCGAGTTTCGCATCGAGTTTCAGTCGAATATCCAAGAGACAATAGATGGAGTTACGTGGACACCTGCCATCACACACACTATGTGGTTAGAGGATGGGGTGCTGAAGTTTAAGGATAATACTAAGAAGTAGACTATGAAAAAGATAACCCTATACCTATTAGCACTGCTCGCTGTGGCGTGTTGTAAATCAGTTGATAGCGGCTCTGAGCCGATGCCGAAAGCTCCCGATTACGCCACTTCGGAGTGTTGGTACACCAATGTCGTGGGCGAGGCTTTGGATGTGTTCTATATCTTGCCTACTTGCGTCTTTGATTGGGCGGATACAGATGGTGTAACCTACCACTACGGCGATGTTTACAGCGACGAGCAGCGTGCCGCACAGCTATACTCGTATGAGTTGGCGGAGGAGATTTTCGGCACCGAGGCGAACTTCTACGCACCATACTACCGACAAATCACCCTCAACGTCTGGATGGATGGCGAGGAGGCTGTGGATCAGCTTTTCCCTGCTGCGATGGCTGATGTTGAGGCGGCATTTGAGAACTTCATAGAGACCAAAAACAGCGACCGCCCATTTATCATTGCAGGCTTTAGCCAAGGCGGAAAAGCGGTGGTGGAACTCACTAAAAGCCTCACCACAGAGGAGCGCAAAAGGTTGGTTGCAGCCTATGTGATTGGCTACAAAGTGACCGACGACGACCTCCAAAATGGCAACATCACAGCGGCAACGTGTGCAGACGACACAGGTGTCACAATCTGTTACAGCTCCGTAGCCACAGTCGATGCAATCAACCCGATGATCTCCGACTCGAAGATATGTATCAACCCCGTGAATTGGGCGACAGATAGCACCGTGGCACAGCTGGGCAATAGCGTAACAGTCACAGTCGACACCATCCACAACGTGCTGATTGTCGATGGTTTAGATAGCGAAGCCCTCTACTATCCAGAGCTTGCCGACCTCTTCCCCCTCGGCAACTACCACCTACAAGAGTTAGAACTTTACAAGGAGTGCTTGCGTGAGAATGTCGCTGTTCGAGCAGCTGCGTTTAATGAGTAGGAGTGCGCACGATATGACTCGATAGACCATTGTATTCACAAATTCCAATGCAGAAAAGCTATTACGCTAATAATCAGCGTGTTACAAATAATACGATACAAATGATGTCGGAGAAAGTATATCTTGCTGATATACAGTAAGTTATAAAAGTGAATTTGAGTGAAAAATAATTTTGCGGTACAAATGAAATTTTTTCTATCGCTGTAACTTATTGTGCAACAAAGATAAAGAAAAATTAGTTATTTTCCAAGTGCCGATTTGTTAATTTCTTTTTGTGTCGAGGAAATGGAAATTTTGTCGTTTTCTTGTGTTGGCAACTTCTCTATGTTTTATTGTGGGAAGTAATGTGGGATGCTCAACTATTAATTATCATTTGCCTCAATAATCTCATTAAGGCTGATATTGCTATTGCGGTATCTTGCCCTACTTCTCTCTTGTTTTAGTCGAATTGAGTTTGTAGGACAGTTATGTGTACAGGCAAAGCAAGATAGGCAAGTGTCGCCTAATGCTATGGTTTTCCCCTCTTTATTAACTGTTATGTTGTTCACAGGGCATACGCTGGCACACACTCCGCAACTAATGCAGGTGTCTTCGAGCTTGATAAAGTTCTTGATGCCAAGACCTGTTGCCAATCCAAATACTCCTCCTTTGGGGTTCGGTTTGGCAGCTGATTTAACTTGATAACGAGTGAGTAATCTGCTAAGTCCAGAGCTTTTGCGGATCATCTTTTTAGATGCTTTAACATCACCCGCAATCACCTCTAAATGTTTCTCTATCTCTTTTTTATACTCGTTTTTAATCTGATTATCCATCTTAAATCCAGGTATCCAGTTATCGACCATACGAATTGTGTTGATATAAGCAAAATCAAGCCCTGCTTTCGTGCCAATCTCCTGCAAGTGATTAACCGCTCCAGCTGCAAAGATTCCGTATGTCATCACCCCAAACAGATAATCACATTTGATGTTCGCCTTCATCAAAAACTCCTCAATATATGGCATTACCTTATTTGAATAGATTGGGAATATAATGCCAATTTTATCATCGGCAAACTCTAACGTGCCAGCCTTTACCATCTCTGGAATTGAGATGAGTTCTCCGCCAAGTGACTTTGCGATATGTAGGCTATTGCCTGTTGCTGTGAAGTATAGTAGTGTCATAATATTACTGTTTGTCGGTTGAATTTTGAACCTCTTTGAGAGCTTTGTCGTAGCTCACTATACGACTGTGAGAGTTGCTGTCGACCACGAGTAATGTTATTAAAAAAGCAATTGCGGTTATAGAGGCAGCTCGCCACGTAGGTTTATCTATGAATATAATTAGCAGAGCTGCGATGACAATAAGTATCGGAATCCACTTGAAGATTGTGTTCTCGGTACTTGTAATAGTGCTCTCTGTACGTTCAATTTCCGTTTCAATAAACTCTGTGCAGTTTTCGCTGTATGCCATTGGGAATGCCTTTAGACGAGAGTAATTGTTGTAGGTCAGACCGCCACCAATGATAAGTAGCAACCCTCCACAGATTGCAAAAGGCACAATGTAAGCTCTTGCAATCTCGGTTTTTCCTAACTGCCAAAAGCCGATAGAGATGATTATAAACAACACCCCTGCAACGATAAAAAGTTTCGATGAGAAGATCTCATCCTTTGCCCACTGCGAGGCGATACCAAGAATATCCATAATGTTACGGTTTTAAGGGGAGTTCTATTATCTCCCTAAAATACTTTTCGGCTACTAACCGCCCCTTTTTGTTTTTACAAAAATAGGTGGTAGAGCCACTACAACCCACTTTTGCAAAACCAAAAATGGGCAATTATTAACCAAAAATTAAAATCAGGGAGATAATAGAACTCCCCTTAAGTTTATGATTGTCAGCTCGCTATGAGTACCAAGCCTCATCGGAGGACCAAAAGTACCTGTGCCTTGTGAAACGTAAATCTGCATATTTTCATCGTACTCATAAAGTCCTTTGTTATACTCGAACATCATCTTTGCTACGAGAGTTGCAGGAAATAGTTGCCCTGCGTGGGTGTGTCCTGCCAAGTATAGATTTACTCCATTCTCAGCAGCGTACTCAGCTCCAACGGGATTGTGGTGTAGGAGGATTGAGGCTCTCTCCTTGTCGATTTCAAGAGTCGGAAGGATGCTCTTGATAGTGTTGCTATTGTGTGAGCCGTGTAGATTGAATGTCTCATTATCGGGCATTAAGTAGTCGAGACCAATGATTTGTAGCCCACCAAACTCCGCCTTTTCGTTCGCTAAAACTATCACGCCATTATCCTCTAAAAGTTGCTTTATATCCCTGCTTCCAGAGTAGCCATCGTGGTTGCCCTCAGAGAAATATACTGGTACGCCAAGCTCGGTAAATGGTCTGACGACATCGGACGAAAGGCGCACACGCCCATCGAACAT
>JBCQVD010000038.1:0-18982 GCA_047173405.1 Rikenellaceae bacterium | reverse complement strand
CGATCTCGAGAACTGGGCTACAAAAAAGGAGTTCTTAGATATGTGGGCTAGCCACTACACCACGGGCGAGAAGATCCCCGCTGAACTTGTGGCAAAAATCGAACGCGCGGCTAACTACAACGCCGCCTATGCCCATGTGCGACAACTTCAATTCGGACTACTCGACATGGCATGGCATACCCTCACAGAGCCATACACGGGCGATATCGAGAGCTTCGAGCGCAAGGCTACTGCGCCTACACAGATTCTACCTCTAGTGGATGGAGCGTGCTTCTCACCATCATTTAGCCACATCTTCAATGGCGGGTACGCTGCGGGATACTACGGCTATAAGTGGGCTGAGGTTCTCGAGGCGGATGCCTTCTCAATCTTCGAGCGCGAAGGAATATTCAATAAGGAGACTGCCCGCCGATTCCGCGAAAATATCTTAGAGCGCGGAGGACAGGAGAACCCTATGGATCTTTACATCCGTTTCAGTGGCGCTAAACCAAGCACAAAAGCCCTAATCGAGAGGACAATAAAGTAATTGTACTTAACTAGCTTTAATTAAGCACATTTAAACATATAATTTTATAAAAAGAAAAAGCAATTACTTAACCGTAATTGCTTTTTCTTTACCCTATACAGAATAATTTTAACAAATAAGCGTGGATTTTATATAAATTTTACTACCTTTACGTACACTTTGCTACTTTACTATTACTTATTTTAATATTAACTTATTTAAACTATGCAAAATCTCACTAAAGAGTACATTGACAATTTTATGTCAAATGTTAAGGCTAAAAGCCCAAATGAGGTTGAGTTCCACCAAGCCGTTTTGGAGGTTGTGGAGTCTCTAGCCCCTTACATCCTATCAAACCCTAAGTACCAAGAGTTAAAAGTTTTGGAGCGCATCTGCGAGCCAGAGCGTGTTATCATGTTCCGTGTTGCTTGGCTAGACGATAACGGCGAGATCCAAATCAACCGCGGTTACCGCGTACAGATGAATAGCGCTATCGGTCCATACAAGGGAGGACTTCGTTTCCACCCATCTGTAAACCTTAGTATCTTGAAGTTCCTTGCCTTTGAGCAGACATTCAAGAATAGCCTAACAACACTTCCTATGGGTGGTGGTAAGGGAGGTTCAGACTTCAACCCAGCAGGCCGCTCAGACAATGAGGTTATGCGCTTCTGTCAATCATTCATGACCGAGCTACAACGACACATCGGACCTAACTCAGACGTTCCAGCAGGTGACATCGGTGTTGGTGGTCGCGAGATCGGATTCCTTTACGGACAATACAAGCGCCTACGCAACGAGTTTACAGGTACTCTAACAGGTAAGGCTCCAGAGTGGGGAGGTAGCCCTCTTCGTCCTGAGGCTACAGGTTATGGTACATGCTACTTCGCTAAGGAGATGCTCTCAACAAGAGGTGACAGCTTCGAGGGTAAGACTGTGGTTATCTCTGGTTCTGGTAACGTTGCTCAGTACGCAACTGAGAAGGCTACGGAGCTAGGAGGTAAGGTCGTGACACTCTCTGATTCGGCAGGTTACATCTACGATGCTGAGGGTATCGACGCTAAGAAGCTCGCTTTTGTTATGGAGCTTAAGAACGAGAAGCGTGGACGTATCAAGGAGTATATCAACGAGTATCCATCGGCTAAGTACTTCGAGGGCGAGCGTCCATGGGGTGTTAAGTGCGATATCGCTCTTCCTTGCGCTACTCAAAACGAGCTTAACGAGCAAGAGGCTAAGACTCTTATCGAAAATGGATGCATGTGTGTTGCTGAGGGCGCTAATATGCCTTCGACACCTGAGGCTGTCACTGCATTTATCAATGCTAAGATCCTCTACGCTCCAGGTAAGGCTTCTAACGCTGGAGGTGTTGCTACTTCAGGACTTGAGATGACTCAGAACTCTATCCGCCTTAAGTGGACTCCAATGGAGGTTGATGAGAAGCTTCAAGTTATCATGCGCGACATCCACGCTGCATGCGTTGAGTGGGGAGCTGAGAAAGATGGCTATATCAACTATGTAAATGGTGCCAATGTAGCTGGATTTATCAAGGTTGCAAACTCTATGATCGATCAAGGCTGCGTATAGTCACTGCGCACGCTTTAATAGCTAATAAATAGGCTATCCTTAACCGCTAAATGGTTTCGGATAGCCTATTTTGTATTGTTTGTTTTTGCGAGGAGTGCCCTGTGTGGAGAGCTTCTTACTTTGTTTCTGACTGCCACACACAGACAGCGTTTTCTGTATTCATGAGGACTGCCTTCGGCGAGCGGGGTGCTCCCCGCGGAGCTAATATTTTGTAGCGGCTTGGTTTAAGAACTGAGTTCTACAATAAAAAGTGTTAGATAATTATCTCAAATAAATTTGGATAACCATCTAACACTTTCCATTTTATAAACACTGAGTGTTTAAAACCAAACCGTGTTGAGCGTTTAGTGTTTACTGTTAAATGTTAAAAAACTAAATACTAATCGCTTAACACTTAACGCTAAACATTAAACACTAAACACTGTCAATTCATCTGTTAATAGCAAACTTTAGTTTGCGTCACTTGGTTGTCGTGATAAGTTTGAAAGCTTGCTTTTAGAACTTATCACGACAATCAAGAGGGCTTTAACAAAGACTACTTAACAGATGCAATAATAGTAAATGGGAGCTTGCTCCCCGCCCGTCGGCGTGAGACAGTAAGAAGCAATACGAAACGGGGAGCACCCCGCCGCTGTCCGCGCAGGACAACAAGAGACTTTTGCAAGAGACAGCCCACCGTAAGAGCAGAGTGTTACCTCTTAGGTGTTGCGATACTTTCACGCATGGAGGTATCGGCAATCACATTTTTCATCTTGTAGTAGTCCATGATACCGAGGTTACCACTGCGGAACGCCTCTGCCATAGCCAGTGGCACCTCTGCCTCGGCAAGGATAACCTTAGCGCGAGCCTCCTCAGCTTTAGCTTTATTCTCTTGCTCCAGAGCTACTGCCATTGCGCGACGCTCCTCAGCCTTCGCTTGAGCGATATTCTTATCCGCTTGTGCTTGGTCCATCTGAAGCTGTGCTCCGATATTTTTACCAACATCAATATCAGCGATGTCGATAGATAGGATCTCAAATGCTGTACCTGCGTCGAGTCCCTTCTCAAGCACTACGCGCGAGATAGAGTCTGGATTTTCGAGCACCACCTTGTGGCTTCCTGCCGAACCGATCGACGACACGATACCCTCACCCACACGAGCAAGAACAGTCTCCTCGCCAGCACCTCCAACAAGCTGTTTGATGTTGGCACGCACCGTAACCCTCGCCTTAGCGATTAGCTGAATACCATCCTTAGCCACCGCAGCAACGGGTGGAGTGTTGATAACCTTAGGGTTTACCGACATCTGAACCGCCTCAAAGACATCACGACCAGCGAGGTCGATAGCTGTTGCCATATTGAAGTCGAGTGTTATATTTGCCTTTTGAGCCGAGACAAGAGCATGTATCACATTTGTGATATTTCCTCCTGCAAGGTAATGCGCCTCCATAGCGTTAGGGTCAAGCGACAGTCCCGCTTTAGTACTCTCAATCATTGAAGAGACAATAATTGATGGTGGCACCTTACGCCAACGCATCAATATCAACTGCAAAAGACTTATGTTAACGCCCGAAACAAGCGCTGAGAACCACAATCCTACGGGGATAAAGTAGAAAAGAATCCAGATGGCAAAAAGCCCAATGGCGAACGGTAAGTACATTATTAATTCTTCCATATCAATCTAATTTTTAGAATTTGTTTACAATCTTTACTACGAGGGTATTATCCTCAAAACCAACAACTTCAACACTCTGCTTAGGGTCAACAAAGCCCGCAATCGACTTAGCCTCGTAGCGTTCGCCGTTAACTATCACCTGCCCCATTGGAGAGAGTCGTGAGAGGGTCGTACCCTGATCCGACACCTTTACCTTATCTCTGAGTGATGACTGCACGGAACCCGAAAGCTTACTCTTAAGGGATAACCGCTCCCACGTTTTAGAGCGCAGTGCCCACAGCGTGAGGGCTACGCAGAGTACAATACTAACCACTACGGTCGCAACGCACGCCACCACTCCGAAGCTATCGAAAGCCACATACGCAGCCCCGATAAATAGAGCTACCGACAATATACCTCCAATAGATAACCCTGGGAGTAGCAATAACTCCACCAAAAGAGCAAACAGAGCAACTATAATCAACCCTGCGATTATTAACCATGCTAAAAGACCCATAGCCGAAAAGTTTTAATTTACACCAGACCCGAGAAGCCCATAAATGCCATCGCGAGGATTCCTGCCGTGATAAAGGCAATAGGTACACCCTTAAATGCCGCGGGGACATCCTCCAGATCAAGCCTTTCACGGATACCCGCAAAGATAACGAGTGCCAAGGCAAAACCCGCAGCCGTAGAGATTGAGTATACAACACTCTGAAGAAGCGTAAACTCCTTGAGTATCATCAATATCACAACTCCCAATACCGCACAGTTAGTGGTTATAAGAGGCAAGAAGATTCCTAGCGCTTGATAGAGCACAGGCGAAACCTTCTTGAGTATAATCTCGACCATCTGCACGAGTGCCGCGATAACCAATATGAAGACAATAGTCTGCATATAGACTATATCAAGAGGTACAAGGATATATGTCTGAATCAACCACGCCACAACAGAGGCTATCGCCATTACGAATGTAACGGCTGCACCCATACCCATGGAGGTTTCAACTTTGGATGAGACCCCCATAAATGGACAGATGCCCAAAAATTGCGCCAAGACAACATTGTTGACAAAGATAGCGCCAATGATAATTGCAAAATATGAGAGTTCCATAACTATTTCTTTACAAGTTTATTGAACAAAACCATTAGATAACCCATAACAAAGAAGGCTCCAGGGGCGAGCACGAAGATCAGTGGTGCGCTCTGCTTAAAGCCGAGGTCAAAGCCAAAGAGTGCTCCGCTACCCAATATCTCGCGCGCTGCACCTACCATCGTTAGGGACAGGGTGAAACCAAGACCGACACCCACGCCATCAAGCATTGAGTCAAAAGCAGAATTTTTTGATGCAAATGCCTCCGCGCGACCTAGGATCACACAGTTAACAACGATAAGCGGGATAAAGACACCCAGACTCGCATAGAGCGACGGTAGATAACCCTGCATTAACATCTGAATGATGGTTACAAAGGAGGCTATAACCACGATAAATGCGGGGATACGCACCTTGTCGGGGATGAAATTCTTAATCAGCGAAATAACGATATTCGACATTATCAGCACAACCATTGTCGCAGCACCCATACCGAGTCCATTGGCTGCCGAGGTTGTAGTACCGAGCGTCGGACAGAGACCCAGCACCAACACAAAAGTTGGGTTATTCTTGATTATGCCATCTACAACTATTGATAATTTACTCATTGTGACCTCCTCCCTTTGTTTCGTTTTTGTACGCCTTAAATGCTCTGCTCACTGCATCTATATATGCTCTTGAGGATATTGTCGCAGCCGTTAAAGCATCGACATCTCCACCATCCTTCTTAACTCTTAGGTCTACATCCGAGAGCCTCTTGCCTTGAATACTCAGCAGCAAAGGATTGCCATCCTCCGTCATTAGAGTACCCAATCCTGGGGTCTCACTCTGCGAGAGAACATTAACGTTAACAACCTCTCCCTCGGGGGTGAAACCGATCATTATCTCTATGACGCCTGCAAAACCCTGCTTTGTCATACTCTTGATAGCGTAACCTACAACATCACCACCCGACGACTTTGCCGTATATACATCCACTGGTAGATCGTCTATTGTCGTGCTCTCCATTGTCGTTTGGTCGAACGCAGGAAGCACCTTAGTGAGAGCTTCGCGTGTTGCAGCCTCAGCAGCCTGAGCTATTGGCTCCTTAGTTACCTGATAAACTAGACCAACCCCAGCCGAAGCTATAAAGGTGATACCGAATAACGAAGCAACCATATTTCTTAGTGAACTCTTCATTGTCTGTCTATTTTACTACACCAAAGCGTTTAGGTTTAACATACTTATTAATAAGAGGCACACAGCTATTCATAATCAAAATAGCAAACGACATACCCTCAGGATATGCTCCCCAAAGACGTATAAACATGGTTATCAGAGCTATACCTACACCATAAATCAACATACCGCGCGGTGTCATTGGCGAGGTCGAGTAGTCGGTCGCCATATAGACAGCACCCAACACAGCGCCACCCGCGAGGATATGAAACAGTGAGAATTCACCAACCTCGGCAACGCCATATCCGCTACATAGAGCGTATAGAGCAGCGACAACCGCCATCGTCACGAAGATCGACACGGGTATATGCCACGATATAACCTTGCGCCACAACAGATAAGCGCCACCTAGAAGCAACGCTACGGCAGCCACCTCGCCCAGAGAACCCGAGATATTACCTGAGGCTACACCCCAAAGGTCAACGTTCGAGATCGTGAAATTCTCGCCACCCATCTTCAGAGCAGCTAGAGGTGTTGCGCCCGAGTATATATCGACACTAGACTCTACCTGCGGGAAGGTTGTCATCTGCACAGGGTAGGCAATAAGCAGGAATACACGCCCCACAAGCGCTGGGTTGAACGGGTTTTTACCAATACCACCAAAGCTCATTTTCGCAACTCCAATAGCCACCACAGCACCCATAACAACGATCCACCAAGGAATCGAGCTAGGCAGGTTAAAGCCTAGAAGAAGACCTGTCAACACCGCCGAGAGGTCACCAACACTACTCCTCTTCTCACCCGCCACGTAGCGGCTAATGATATGCTCACTCGCCACGCAGCTCAACACAGCAAGCAGAGTTACAAGAAGTGCCGAGATGCCAAATATCACCACCGACACCACAAAAGCGGGCATCAGTGCAAGGATCACATCCAACATTATTCGCCTCGTCGACGCTCCACTATGAAGGTGGGGCGAAGGGGCTACAAATAGTTTCTTTGTCATACAAATTATCTCTTTTTAGATCTGTAAAGATCTATTAAATCCCTATTTAGCGACCGCGCGCGCTCTAATAAGCGCCATTACACGTTGCTTACCTAATCTAATATAGTCGAGTAGAGGTATCGACGCAGGACAGCTAAATTGACAGCTACCACACTCAATACAGTGCGTAACACACTCAGCCTCCATACTCTCCCAAGCTCCTCGCTGCCCTAACTTAGATAGCAAGAATGGCTCTAGTGCCATTGGGCATACGCTCACACACTTAGCACACTTGATACATGGTGAGACCTCACCGCGCTTAGACTCCGCCTCCGCAAGGATTGTGATACCCGAACAGCCTTTAGTGACTGGTGCACCGAGGTTAACCATCGCGCGACCCATCATCGGACCTCCGTTGATTACCTTACCTGTATTTTCGGGAACACCGCCCGCCACCTCTACGAGTGCCGAGATTGGAGTTCCAACCTTTGCTAGGATATTACAAGGCTTTGCGAGAGACTTACCAGTGACGGTCACCACCCTCTCAACGAGTGGCTTGCGTAGCTGTACAGCCTCGTACACCGCGACAGCTGTCGAGATGTTACTTACCACCGCACCAACATCTATTGGAAGTGCTGGCGGTGGGGGTACTTCGCGACCACTAACCGCAACAATCAACTGTTTCTCGCCACCTTGAGGGTATTGCACCTTGAGAGGTACCACCTCGATGCCTCTGAGAGTAGATGATAGTGTTGTTAACTTCGCTATCGCGTCGGGTTTATTATTCTCGATTCCGATATATGCCTTCTCGACCCCGATAGCTCGCATTAGGATCTCAACACCTACTAGTATCTCCTCACCTCGCTCAAGCATCGTACGGTGGTCGGATGTGAGGTAAGGCTCACACTCCACACCATTGATAACTAGAAACTCAGCCCTCTTACCTGGAGGTATTGATAGCTTAACATGTGTTGGGAAGGTCGCACCTCCCATACCAACAATACCCGCCTCTTTAATACGCGAAAGTATCTCGCTTGACTCGAGGGGACACTCTTTAATCACCTGCGGCGGGGTAATGATCCCCTCGCACCACACCTGCTCAGCGTCGCTGGTGATGGTAACCATTGGTTGAGCAATACCGCTCGCGTTGATAACCATATCAACACTCTTAACCACACCCGATACCGAAGAGTGTACGTTAGCCGACATAAAGCCGTTAGCCTCGCCAATGAGCTGACCTGCAAGCACATGGTCACCCTTCTTTACGACTGCATTTGCTGGCACTCCAATGTGTTGTGACAGAGCAATAGAGACTACACTCGGAGTTGGCATTACCTCTATAGCAGAGCTGCTACTTATCTTATTCTCGGGAGGATGAACTCCTCCTATTGGAAAACTCTTCATCTTATCTCTCTTTATTTTTGAACTACCTCCTGAGGTTTAACTTCCTGCGGCTTAGCCTCTTGCATTTTCATCTCTTGTGGTTTAACCACTTGTGGCTTCTCCTTTGGAGCAATAGGCAGTGGTGCCATATTAACTAATTTGATAGCTCCTGTGGGGCACGCATTAACGCACTTACGACACAACTTACACTTCTGAGGATCAATATACGCAAGGTTACCCTCAACGGTAATAGCATCAAAAGCACACTCCTTAACGCACTTCTTGCAGCCGATACATCCAGCCTTACAAGCCTTCATCACAGCGGCGCCCTTATCTTTTGAGTTACACGCTACATAGAGCGCGCGATCTTTAGGCCATTTTTTACGTAGCTCGATAACACCCTTAGGGCATGCAGTAACACACGCTCCACAAGCCGTACACTTCGAAGGGTCAACCTCCGCCAAACCACTCTCAGGGTTGATTGTTATTGCTCCAAAAGAGCATGATACAACGCAATCACCTAGACCAAGGCATCCGTAGCTACATGCGCTCTCGCCAACATATAGCGACGAAGCGACAGCACACGAGGGTGCTCCATCATAGATATTGGTACGTGGACGAACAGCACATGTGCCCGCACAACGTATTGTCGCGCACTTAGGTTCTACTTTTGCCGCAGCTTTGCCTAGATAAGTAGCAATGGCACCCATAGACTCCGCCCCTCCAACTGGGCAGTTCAACTTAGAGATGTCATCCTCAAGAACAAGTGCGTTGGCAAGACCGCGACATCCCGCAAAACCACAACCTCCGCAGTTAGCTCCTGGCAGCATCTTCTCTACTTCGTCTATGCGTGGATCCTCCTCTACGTTGAACTTCTGGACAACATAGTAGAGTATCACCGCCGCTAAAACGCCAAGCGCGCACAACGTGAGTGTTGTGCATAGTAATACTTCCATTATTTTATAAGTCTAAAATTTATCTCTTTTTCTATCTTGTCTCTAAAAATGTAGAGACCACAAAAATATATGGCTACCCCCGCAAAACCCAACAACGCCACCAACCACTCCTCGAAAGCTAAAAGCCCACATACTATCATCACACCCAACAACACACCCAACGGCACAACATACGACAAAACAACCGCCTTGCGCCCCATACCCATCGTTATCACCACACTCACCTCATCACCTACCGCATACTCCGCACTGTTGACCACACCAACCTCAATCTCCTTTGGTTTCGACTCACCCATAGCACACGCCGAGCGCGCCGAACAACTAGCACAACCACTATGACTCTCTATTAGGACCTTTACGCGCTGTGGCTCTACCGCAACAACAGTGCCCCTATGGCAGATATCAGTTGTCGCCATAGTTATGTGTTAGAGGCATAAGTCTCTCATGCTTAAATGAATATGCCGAAAGACGCAGTACTGGAGGGTATTGAAATCTCTTTTTCTCGCTCGACATAATCATTGAGTGTATCTTCTCAACGACATCCGACTCAAAGCCCGCATTAACAATCTCTTCACGATGCTGCTCAAGCTCAATCATACGGTGGAGAATAGCGTCAACTACCTCATAAGAGGGCAGACCGCCACGCTTACCGCCACCAACGCTCAACTCAGAGGTTGGCTCTTTGGCTAGTATCTCCTCGGGGATTGGGTTACCATAATTTTTATTTATGTAGCGAGCTAGATCATAAACCTCGCTTTTGTATAGGTCTCCCACAACACAGAAAGCACCAGCAGTATCACCATAGAGCGTACACAAACCTAGCGCATTCTCGCTCTTGTTCGAGGTGTTTAGCACTGCGTAACCATGCTTATCGTGCAGAGCAGCGAGCGTAATCATGCGGATGCGTGCCTGTATATTCTCCTCTGTCTCGTCTTGCTCCGTGCCACCAATAATCTGCGCTACTGACTCTGTTATAGCTTTGTAGCTATCTTTGATTGGAAGAACCTTACTCTCTATTCCTAAATTTTTAATGAGCTGTTCGGCGTCACGTATAGACTCACTCGAGGTGAACGCTGAGGGCATCATAACTCCCGTCACTCTATGGGCACCGAGTGCCGACACTGCAAGTGTTGCCACAAGAGCAGAGTCAACGCCTCCCGACAGACCCACACACGCTTTATCGAGATTATTCTTCGCAAAATAATCTTTGATACCCATCACCGCCGCTTTGTAGAGCAGACGCACGCGGTCGTTATAACTAACAACAGTTGCTAATTTAATACCTCCGTTATCATCGTCGAGGTTATAGACAGCGAAGTCCTCGCTAAAGTTCTTCATAAAGAGTGTCAACTCACCTCGCGAATTAAATATCAAAGATGAACCATCATAGATGAGATCCGTAGCTCCACCCACCAAATTAACACACACCACATTTCGGCGCAGCACCATAGCCCTCTCTCGAAGTATCTCTAGGCGATATGTCAATGCACCTTTATTATATTTACGCGCATTTAGAGATAGTATAGTCTCCACCGATGGGTCAAGGTCCTGTATATTTCGAACATCATCGCCCACAGCAACCGCAAATCTATGACCTGCAATAGTTACACTCTCAACGCCATGCCCCTCCACAAGAAAACCCATCTCACGACGGGCAGTAATCTTCTTCTTACCTATATATCTTAATACTTGGCGGTCATGAATAAGAGCCGCCGCCGAAACAGTTCCTTTGCTTGTTAATATTGGTAGACCAACAAGTGCTGTTATACCGTCACAAATAGATGCTATTTGAACCAGCGCATCTTCGCAAAGCTCCAAAAATGTACTTTTACGAAGCAAATCAAAAGCTGGCAAACCGCTAATAGCCTGCTCTGGGAAGATAATTAGTTCAACCCCTTCGCGTTTTGCTCGCTCTATGGCCTCTATAATCTTGAGTGTATTTCCATCAATATCTCCTACCGTATAGTTCTGTTGTGCAAGTGCTATCCTCATGCTTGTAAAACAATATTTAAATTTATTCTAACCTCTCTCTCTAACCTATTCTAATAAAACAAGGGAGTTAATAGGCTCCCAATACTCTAAACCTTCAATAATATCAACTTCTCTTAAACCACTCTCACCAACATATTCGCCACTCTGGCTACCTACTTTTGTTGTCGCTACCCTCTCTTCACTGCTCCACTTGTTGCAGTAAATCAACCACGAGAGACTTAGTCGCGCTTTGAAGCGATAACAGAGTCTATATACGCCTTAATCTTAGGTGCTGGATCCTCCCAGCCCTCGGGTTTAATCACCTTACCATCCTTTGGATTGTAGTGAGGCTTACCGTCAGCCCACAATTTAGACATATTAGCATTCTGAACGATTGAGAATAGCTCATCTGCTTCAAGCCCCATCTCAACCATTGTACCTAGTGCGAAATACATAAGATCAATCATTGCGTCGGCCTGTTCGTAGATGTCGTCGGCTATCAAAAACTCCGCGACCTCCTCATTCATCCACTTAGCTCGACTCAAAGCGCGCTTGCGCTCCAACATCACTGGTTTAGCTGGACATGGATGACCAAATTTATCATGAAATTCACGAACATCACTCCACTCTTTCTTCATAATTGCTCTCTGTTATATTAACATAATGTATCTCGCGACAAATATAATAAAAAAAAAGTATATTTAGACACAATTTTAGTACAACAATGGAAAATTAATTGCAAATTCTCTTTTGCTATTTTTTAATTAAGTTTGTATCTTTGCACACGAAAAGAGTACTCTACACTATGCTAATCAGTAAAGCCGAATTTAAATGTAGTTCCGAGAAGGTATCTCAAGTCCCCGCAGACTCCTTGCACGACTTCGCCTTTATTGGACGAAGTAACGTGGGCAAATCTTCGTTAATAAATATGTTAACGAACAATAGTTCCTTAGCAAAGACATCGTCGACACCAGGTAAGACGCAATTAATCAACCACTTCAAGATTAATAACGAGTGGTACCTTGTCGACCTCCCTGGCTATGGATACGCCCGAGCATCGAAGAGCAAGCGTCTGGCTTTTGAGAAGATCATAACCAACTACGTAACCAAGTGCGAAAAGATGTATATGCTCTTTGTCTTGGTTGACTCACGACTAGAGCCACAAAAAATAGATCTCAATTTTATGGAGATGCTCGCCGAGAATGGGATACCCTTTGGTATTATCTTTACTAAAGTTGACAAACTGAACGCTACACAACGCAAAAAAAATATCGAGAAGTATAAAAATATTCTTCTTGAGAGTTGGGAGGAGCTACCTCCAACATTTATCACCTCCAGCGAAAAAAGAGTCGGTGGCGAAGAGATACTTCAATTCATCGACGCATGCCTCAAAGATATAGCACAGGCGGAGCAAAACGAGAGTTAACAAAAAACTAAACTTAAGTATAAAATTATGGCTATTCACAAAATTAAGTTCTTCTCAGGACGAGGCTCTGAATATCTCGCAAAAAAGATTGCCGAGAGTTACGGCACCACACTAGGAAGCAGTGAGATCATTCACTTCAGTGATGGAGAGTTCCAAACCATATACAACGAATCAATTCGCGGATGTACGGTTTTTATTATCCAGTCAACGTTCCCTCCGACCGATAACCTTATGGAGCTACTTATGATGGTTGACGCCGCACGTCGCGCTTCGGCACACAAGGTTGTAGCCGTAATACCATACTTTGGTTGGGCACGCCAAGATCGTAAGGATCGCCCTCGCGTACCTATTGGAGCAAAGCTCGTTGCTAATATGCTTACCGCCGCAGGAGCTAACCGCGTGATGACCATGGACCTTCACGCCGACCAGATACAAGGTTTCTTCGAGGTTCCTGTTGATGCACTCTACGCAAGCGGTATCTTTATCCCCTACATGCGTAGCCTCGGCATTGAGAATCTATCTATCGCAGCACCCGATATGGGAGGAGCCAAACGCGCTAACGCTTACGCTAAGCACCTAGGCGCTCCAATCATCATCTCTCACAAAGAGCGCGCTAAGGCTAATGTCGTGGGTAGCATGACCGCTATTGGTGATGTTGAGGGTCGCAATATTATTATTGTTGATGACATGATCGACACCGCGGGAACTATCTGCATGGCAGCCAACATGCTAATGGAGCGAGGCGCAGCAAGTGTTCGTGCCGCCATCACCCACCCAGTACTCTCAGGCGAGGCGTATGAGCGTATCAACGCAAGTGCTCTTCAAGAGATCATCGTCACCGACACCATTCCTCTTCGTCAAGACAAAGACCTACACAAGTTCACCGTACTCTCGGTAGCCGATATCTTTGCTAACGTAATCGATCGAGTATATAACTATAAGGAGATCTCTTCGATCTTCTATTAGTAGTTACACACAATACAAAAGGCGATCTCAATAAAGAGGTCGCCTTTTGTGTTTAATGTTTAATGTTAAGTGTTTAGATATAAGTGCCTAACCTAATAACGCTTAACATTTAACGCTTAACACTCAACACTTATCACTTACTTCGCAGCGCGTTTGCGATCGTGCTCATTGAGCAGGATCTTACGTAGGCGCATTGAGTTTGGTGTCAACTCAACGTACTCATCCTCCTGGATATACTCCAGAGCCTCCTCGAGCGAGAATACGCGCGGTGGCGCGATAGCCACCTTGTCGTCAGAACCCGAAGCACGCATATTGGTAAGCTGCTTAGACTTGGTGACATTAACGGTGATATCGTTGCTACGAGTGTGCTCTCCGATAACCTGTCCGCTATAAACCTCCTCCATTGGGCTGATAAAGAATCGACCTCTATCTTGCAGTTTATCGATAGAGTAAGCGTAAGCGGTACCTGTCTCACCAGATATGATCGAACCGCTACCACGCATCTCGATATCGCCCACCCAAGGTTCAAAACCGAGCAGGCGGTGTGCCATGATAGCCTCGCCAGCGGTTGCTGTGAGCATATTAGAGCGCAGACCGATAATACCGCGCGAAGGGATAGTAAACTCAAGGCGTGTGCGATCGTCCGAAGTAACCATGTTGGTAAGTGTACCCTTGCGACGTGTCACCATATCAATAACGGTGCCGCTACTAGTGTCTGGACAATCAACCGTTAGCTCCTCGATAGGCTCGCACTTCTTACCATCAATCTCCTTGATGATAACGCGTGGTTGACCCACTTGTAGCTCGTAGCCCTCGCGACGCATAGTCTCGATAAGTACCGAGAGGTGAAGCACACCACGACCATAGACAAGGAAGCTATCAGCCGATTGAGCGCTCTCGACTCTAAGGGCTAGGTTCTTCTCAAGCTCCTTTTCGAGGCGATCCTTAATGTGTCGAGAGGTAACGAACTTACCGTCGCGACCAAAGAATGGCGAGTTATTGATAGTAAAGAGCATAGACATTGTAGGCTCGTCGATCGAGATTGGTGGTAGCGCTTCTGGATTCTCGAAATCGCAGATTGTGTCACCAATCTCGAAACCCTCGATACCAACAATGGCACATATCTCGCCGCAGCCAACCTCCTCGACCTTCTTCTTACCCAGACCATCAAAGATCATGAGGTCCTTGATACGGCTCTTCACCATACGGCTACCATCGCGCTTAGCGAGCGTCACGTTCTGCCCCGCACGAAGAGTTCCGCGAGTGAGCTTACCCACAGCGATACGACCGATATATGCAGAGTACTCAAGCGATGTAACGAGCATCTGAGGTGTTCCGTCAACGCTCTCAGCCTCAGGGATCTCGTCGATGATAGTATCGAGAAGTGGGGTGATTGAGTCCGTAGGTTCATTCCATACGTGCGACATCCAACCCTGCTTTGCCGAGCCATAGATTGTCTTATAATCGAGCTGCTCCTCGCTAGCCTCGAGGGTGAACATCAAGTCAAAGACCTGCTCATTGACAACCTCGGGACGGCAGTTCGGCTTATCCACCTTGTTGATAACAACGATAGGCTTCTTACCTAATGAGAGTGCTTTCTGAAGTACAAAGCGGGTTTGAGGCATCGTACCCTCAAAAGCATCGACTAGAAGTAGTACACCATCGCACATGTTAAGCACGCGCTCCACCTCGCCTCCAAAGTCGGCGTGACCAGGGGTATCGATAATATTGATCTTGTAGTCCTTGTAAAGAACCGAAACATTCTTCGAGAGGATGGTGATACCTCTTTCGCGTTCGAGGTCGTTGTTATCTAGGATCAACTCTCCCTGTGAGAGTGAACTGTTTTCGCGTAGGATGTTGCTCGCCAAGATCATCTTGTCGACGAGCGTCGTCTTACCATGATCGACGTGGGCGATAATGGCAATATTACGTAATTTTTGCATATACTCATTGATAATTTAGCACAAAGGTAGTTATTTTACCGTGATTTAGTTACCTTTGCCACCAAATAATTATAATTTCTGATTTTTTTTATAAATTATGGATAACAGATATACCCTAAACATCAAGGATCAAAGCCAGGTGTGTGTTGGTAGCACAGCAGATCTTCTCGGTGAACTTCTGCCAAAAAAACGTGTTATTGTGATCTCAGATGTCAATATAGATAGGCTATACAATCCTCTCTTTGAGCAGTATGAATCCATCATCATTGGTCTGGGCGAATCAATCAAGACACTTCCGACACTCGAAACAATATATAAGAAATTGGTCGAGATGGGGGCCGATCGCTCAACCTTTATACTCGCCATTGGTGGTGGTATCGTCTCAGATATCGCAGGCTTCGCCGCCTCGACATATATGCGCGGCGTAAAGTTTGGATTTATCTCAACAACACTCCTTAGTCAAGTAGATGCTGGTGTGGGCGGTAAAAACGGTATCAACCTAGGTGGATACAAGAATATGATTGGTAACTTCAACCAGCCTGAGTTTGTTATCTGCGACGTTGATATGCTCAAGACGCTACCTCTTAGAGAGTTCCGCGCAGGACTTGCCGAGGTTATTAAGGCAGCTATCGTCTGCGACCCTGAGCTATTCGAGCTTCTTGAGAACTCTACCTTTGAGCAGATACGCGAGGACAGGGAGCTTCTAAGCCGTATTATCTTTGCTTCGGTCAAGATAAAGGCTAAGATTGTCGACCTCGACGAGAGAGAGTCTGGCGAGAGACGAAAACTCAACCTCGGGCACACATTTGCTCATGCTATCGAGAAAAGCTCTTCGGAGATGATCCACGGTGAGGCGGTTGCTGTTGGTACAGCTATTGTTACACGCATGGCGCAAAATATGGGTATTATCAGCGAGCAGGATGCCGAGCGCATTGTGGCTCTACACGAAAAGATGGGCTTCACACTTACCCCTCCCGTAGAGCTACGACAACTACACAAAGTCATTACACACGACAAGAAGGTTGAGCAAGGAGCTATATACATGGTACTCCCAACAGGTATCGGATCGTGTGAGGTTCGCAAAATGTCATTCGACGAAGTAGCTCAATACTTATAACCTGAGTTTTAGATAAGGGGAATTTATTGTTTACCTATTAGTTTTATCAATTCCCCATATCTAAAACTCAGGTTATTATGTAGCGGTTTTCGGATTATACCTAAAGTTATAATATTTCAAAGGGATAGTTGATTATTTCAAATAAATTTGAGTAACCAACTATCCCTCTGAAATTTACCATACACTAAAGTGTCTGAACCGAAAAGCCGTTAAATGTTTAGTGTTAAATGTTGAGTGACTTAACGCTAAACATTTAACACTAAACGCCAAACGCTGCCACACTTCGATTGTTGAGCAAACGTATGTTTGCGTGAGTGTGGTTATAGAAATATAGGGGACAAGCCTGCTTGAATCCCCTATTTTATATAACCGCAATAAATCAAAAGTTGATTTACCAACAAACGCAATATAAAGAATAGCTCCGCGGGGAGCACCCCGCCCGTCGGAGACAGTCCTCGAGTATGAAGAATATTTTGGTTCTGGCGAACCAACGCCCTCTGAGCGATTTTTTATTGAAAAATCGCTTTTCAGGAGGGAGGGCGAAAACACGTATACAACTGCCCTGCGCGGGCGGCGGCGGGGTGCTCCCCGCAGAGCCTAAGGGTGTCCTCGATTTCTATCTTTTTGAACCGAAGATCTCGGGGAATGCTCCTGTTATATCATAGCGCTCACCTGCCTCTTTGCCTAGTACGATATACTTCTCTGCCAACTCCTTTACCACAGCATCATACTTAGGGTCTCCATAGAGGTTATTCATCTCCTCGGGGTCTTGCTTTAGATCAAAGAGGTACGCCTTCTTAGCTTTTGGTATCAAGAATAACTTATAGCGCTCGTTTCTCACCATACGTTGCACATCGAGGTAAGCGCCATAGATACCTTTACGATTTGACACTAGAGAGCCATCTTTTACGATATTAAGCTCCGAGATAAAGTCCATATTCTCGGGTCTCTTAATTCCCGCTATCTCCATTACTGTTGGAACTAAGTCCTGCATATATGTCAACTGCGTACGCGTCTGACCCTGAGGTAGCCCGAGACCCGAGAAGACCAACGGAACCCTTAGACTATGCTCATACATACTCTGCTTGCCCAATAAACCGTGCTTACCAAGAGCTAGACCATTATCGGCTGAAAAGACAATAAGTGTATTCTCGGCACGACCTGTTCTCTTTAGCTCCTCCAATATTCGTCCTATCTGATCATCGAGGTGAGTTATCAGTGCGTAATACTCTTGTCTGTGTTTCTGTACAGCGTACTCCGTACGAGGCCATGGCGCTAGCTCTTCATCTCGCAGTGTCTTACCACACGCCATCTCCTCCATGTAGGGGTGCTCGCCCTGAAACGACTTAGGAATAGTGATCTTATTGACGTCGTACATATCTACATACTCCTTGGGAGACTGTCGAGGATCGTGAGGAGCATTAAAAGCGACCGACATAAACAGTGGTTCCTCAGAGTCCTTGTTACGCTGCATATAGCCAATTATATAATCTGCTTGTATCTCACTCCAGTGCTTACCATTCTCTTTCCAGTACCCGCCATGTGAGGTATCCCATGGGAGCCACGAGTTATCATCACGCGAGAGTGGGCGCTCGTAACCTAGGTATGTGTTAGGCACTCCATAGGTAGGCGTTTTAAAGTCATAATGGTCCTTCATCATACCACCACTTCCACCCTCAACCTCATCGAAGATATTTCTTGGACTCACATGCGACATGTGCCATTTTCCTGTATGGTAGGTTTTATACCCTGCATCCTTCATCACCTGAGGCCATAGCGTGCGACTATCGACAAGAGTCTTAAATTTATTGCTCTCCTGCTGCTCGTAGGCGTTCCATATTGTCATACCTGTAATAAGCTGCGTGCGACTAGCTTGACTGATTGCTCCATTCCAACCACCCATATTGTAGTTGTTCGCCAGCGTCACGCCACTATTCACGAGTTTATCCAAATTGGGCGACTTAATATCACTATTACCCAAAGCGCCAAGACCATCATAGGTCATGTCATCAACAAAAATAAAGAGAATGTCTGGTTTTTTGGCTACATTAGACTTCGCCTCTGCAAACTCCGCAGAGAGACAGATAGAAGAGACTAGCGCCCCCGAAAGTATAATACTTTTGTTCATTGGTTATTTATTTTAGATTAGTTGCTGAATTCAACCTGCAAATGCAACTGAATTCATATTAATAATTTGTTTAAATTTTTCATTTGGTGTGAGGTATCCGAGTCTTTTACGAGGACGATTATTTAGCTTGTTTTCAAT
>JBCQVD010000143.1:0-3385 GCA_047173405.1 Rikenellaceae bacterium | reverse complement strand
GGATTGAAAACAAGCTAAATAATCGTCCTCGTAAAAGACTCGGATACCTCACACCAAATGAAAAATTTAAACAAATTATTAATATGAATTCAGTTGCATTTGCAGGTTGAATTCAGCTAAGTTTATTTGGTTTGTTTTACATTGATACTCTCAATTAGTTTACCCTCCGCATCGTAGAACTCCACAACACCGCGCTCCATAAACTCCGCGCCGCCATCCATCGCTGGGAAGATAGTGATGTACTTAAGGTCGTGCTTGTTTTTGAAGGTGTAGGTGAGGGATGGGTTCTTGCTGCTCTTAGTCTTAATGTAGCTCTCCATAAGTGGGTGCCCATTGAAGTTACGGTCCGAGATAAGGTCGATGGTACCCTTCGCGAGCTTAGTGTAATCGGTGAACTCACCATCACGAAGAGCGCGACGCGACGCAGTACCATCAAAGATAGTAACCTCCGCAAGTGCGATGCTACCCTCCCCTGGGATCATAAACTTAACGCTCTTAACACCACTAACCATAGTTGGCAGGTAGATGTTAGCATACTCATTGGCACGCTCTGGGCAGAGACCCTCACCCTCGATCTTGAAGCAGTAAGCCAAAGCATCTTTAGAGACTCCCTGAGGTGTAGAGATCTTAAGGGCATCAGCCTTCTGAGTCCATTCGATCTCGGCGCTGCTATCAAGAAGTGTGATCTTCTTGATCTTTGCATCCTTACCGATATCATTCAAACCGAGTGATTTAATTAAGATATCCTCATCACTCCATCCACAAACGGTAGCGTACAAGACACCATCCTTAGTTGTGAAACGGATATCCTTAGATGTGAGCACTGGGCTAAGGCGGTAGTGCGAACCATCAACAGCAAAGGTAGGACCCTCGCCAAAACGGTGCCATGGCTTAGTGTAGTAGATAGCCTCCTCGTTTTTGTGCAACCAGTCACCCATCTTAAATAGCTCCTCAGTGTAATCCTCTGGCCATGAGCCGTCGGGCTTTGGTCCTAAGTTAAGGAGAAGCGTACCATTCTTTGATACGATGTCGATAAGTTGGTGTAGCCAATACTTACCCGTAGCGTTCTTATCATCCACAGCCTTCATGCCGTTGTAGAACCAACCTTGGTTCATTGTACAATCCGACATCCAGAGAGGATAGTGAATATATCCAAAGGCGCTCTGCTCCAGATCGTGAACCTTGCTCTTGTCGTTACCAAAACCAAACTTCGACGCCATAGAGACAGTCTTACCCCACTCCTCAGCGCGGTTGTAGTAGTGCGCAGTGAGCTTACGGGTGTGGTTGTTAGCAAACTCGTCGTACTTGGTACCAAAGTCGAACCACAAGAAGTCTGGCTTGTAGTTGTCGATCATCTCGACAGTACGGTTGTACCACTCATCCACAAACTCTGGCGATGCACCGCCCTTAGGGTCGTGGATATTGTATAGCTCAGGAGCATCCTTAGCGTCATACTTATCGGGGTACATAAACTCACTGAAGAACAACCAGTTCCACGCAAGGTGTGTCGTTAGACCGAACTTCATGCCCTTCTTACGAGCCTCACGCTCTAGCTCGCCCATGATGTCGATATGTGGCTCTTTATCTACCGAGTTCCACTCCGTGTAGCTTGAATCGTAGAGGTCAAAACCATCGTGGTGCACAGCCATACCGACCATAAACTTACCTCCCACACGCTCTAGGTTATCAACCCACTCCTTAGCCGAGAAGCCCTCGGCAGTGAAGAGAGGTTCGAAATCCTTATAGCCGAACTTATCTGGACCTCCATAGTTATCCATGTGCTGGGCGAAGGTTCTTTTGTTGTTGGGGTTATACATATTACGACCGTACCATCCATCGGGAGACAACGCCAAGGTACTATAGTTCCAGTGGTAGTACATACCAAACTTAAGTTCGTTGAGCCATTCCGCTTGAGGATAACGGTTCAGATCGTCCCAATCCTCGGCATAGACCTGCTTTGGTGGGGCTTGAGGCTTCGGACTCTGCGAGCAAGAGACCGCAGAGAGAGTACAAGCTGCCAAAGAGAGAGCAGATAGTAGATTTACAATTTTCATAGGTTTATTTTTTAGTAGTTATTTATGCTATTAATGTCTTGTTGAACTTTTTATTCGTATTGGGATTAAATGCAAATAGCTTCTAATCCCAATACGTAAATTAAATCATAGCTCTGCGGGGAGCACCCCGCCCGCCGAAGGCAGTCCTATGATTTTATCATAGAGCAATAATTTTTATAGGTATCGTACTAGCTCCAATCCATTGAGCCAAACACCCGATGTTTGATCCTCGCTTTGGTATTTAATCTCAACGCTCTGCCCCTCGCGCTTAACCTCAAACGAAACCTTTGTGGTTGCTGTCGGGATATAACGCTGATCCTTACCCGAGCTAACCTCAATACCTTCGCGTTGTTTCTCACCATCAACACTAACAGATATCACCTTCGCGTAAGGTAGCTTGTGTATTGATAACTTCTTAAGGTTCTCCAAGTTAGGATCCATGTGGTTGGTATTAGAACTTGGAGCGTGGTGGTAGCTCTTAAGTGTATATTCACCCACTGGCAGCCCCTCGATAGTGAGCACCGCACCACCCTTATCGGTAATTAGAACACCATCGCCATAGACATAACCATTATGTCCTTTGACGTTCATCTCACCCAGCCAACGAAGAATACCATCAGCGGTAGCCCCCTTAACTGTAAAGGTGTAAGCACCCTCGGCTCCCTTCTCAACAACACTACTTGGTGCCGCTGCTGGCGGTGTTGCTCCACCCGCGAAGTCTCCCATCACAGCTGGACGAATAGTAACCTCAGCACTCTTCTCCTGCGATGAATCCCACGCTGTCCAACCAAACTGACATAGCTGAGTATCACCTCCTAGATCCACCTTAATAGTCTCACGATCATAGATCGGGTATGCATTCGCCACGATCATATCCTTCTCGTAGGCAGCAGTCGAAGCCTCAACCGATGCACCCTTAAGCCCTGCGCTGCTCGCTGTAATCACAACATCACCTGCCTTTTTGCCCGCACGCACTAGGACTCGCGCAACTCCATGGTGCGCAATAGCAGGGTTGAAGCCCTTACCTCGCTCCTCGCCAACGATAGAGGCATCGCCCTTAACGCTAAACTTAACCTCACCCGTGAACGCCTCCGCCTTCATGCCATTTTCATCAACAACCTCGGCGTAGACAACCAAGATATCATTACCATCCGCTAGCCAATCAACCTGCGAATAGGCATTAGTCGAGAGTCTCAACTGAGTTGGCGTTTGAGGCGTAGAGATGCTCTCGCGGATAATCTCAGCACCTTCGCGGTAACCCACAATCGTTAGCTCACCATCCTCATAGTCGAAGTCCGTAATCTCGTATGGCGCTTGCTTAAGACCATAGT
>JBCQVD010000037.1:0-19166 GCA_047173405.1 Rikenellaceae bacterium | reverse complement strand
TAACGTAAGTTTTGGTTAAGAGAAATCTTAACCAAAAGACCTCTAAAAGCAAGTCTCCCCCAATGCTTTGGGGGAGATTTAGAGGGGGATATTGAACATAAATCGGCTTTTAAAAGCCGATAACCTATGTTTTAGATATGGAGAATTAATAAAATTAGTTGGTAACCGATAAATTCTCCTTATCTAAAACATAGGTTAATATTATTAATCTGTAGTAATTATTTCACAATAATGTTGTGTGGTAAATTTATTATTTGTACCTTTGCACACCCGTCAAAGCGCGGGAGTTGGATTACAATAATTTTTTAAGTATTAACTAAACGTAAACAAAGTGGATTCATTAAGCTACAAGACTATCTCAGCCAACGCGGCTTCGGTTGACAAACAATGGGTGTTGATCGATGCAACGGATGAGGTGTTAGGTCGTCTTGCATCGCAGGTTGCAAAGATCCTACGAGGCAAGAACAAGCCAAGCTACACTCCTCACGTTGATTGTGGTGACAACGTCATCATCATCAATGCTGATAAGGTGAAGCTCACTGGTAAGAAGATGACCGACAAGGTCTATGTTCGTCACACAGGTTACCCAGGCGGTCAGCGTTTCACAACGCCAGCTGAGTACCTAGCGAAAAAACCTACCTTCCTAGTAGAGAAGGCAGTAAAGGGTATGTTGCCCAAAACACGCCTCGGAGAGGCTATGATGCGTAACCTTCGTGTATACGCAGGTTCAGAGCACCAACAAGCTGCTCAGAACCCAACAGTAATTAAGTTAAACGAGATTAAGTAAGAGATTTATGGAAATTGTAAACACCGTCGGTCGTCGTAAGGCAGCTGTGGCACGCGTATTCGTGAAGCCGGGTAATGGTTCTATTACAATCAACCACAAAGAGCTTGATGTCTATTTTCCTTTGGAGATTCTTCGTTTCCAGGTAAAGCAACCTTTCATGGTTACTGGAACTGAGGGAAGCTACGATGTTACTATCAACCTTGATGGTGGTGGTATCAAAGGACAGGCAGAGGCTGCTCGTTTGGGTATCTCTCGTGCATTGTGCGAGATCGACGCTGAGTTCCGTCCAGCTCTTAAGAAGAGTGGATTCCTCACGCGTGACCCACGCGAGGTTGAGCGTAAGAAGCCAGGTCAACCTGGAGCACGTCGTAAGTTCCAATTCAGCAAGCGTTAATACGCTACGATCGAATTTTCGGCATGTACAATGCTGGTTTCAAACCTTTCGGACTACTTTTGTATTACTTGTCGGGTTGCCAACATTGCGGAAAACTCAAGGGATTGCTTAGAGCACTACCCATGAGTTGATGAAAAGAGAATTAAAATTAATAGAATTAAACAAAATGTCACGTACAGATTTTAATACATTATTGGAGGCTGGTGCACATTTCGGACACTTGAAGCGTAAATGGAACCCAAAAATGGCTCCATATATCTTCATGGAGAAGAATGGTATTCATATCATCGACCTTCACAAGACAGTTTTGAAGATTGACGAGGCTGCTGCTGCAATCAAAAATATCGCAAAGAGCGGTCGTCGCATACTCTTCGTAGCTACAAAGAAACAAGCAAAAGATGTTGTTGCCGAGAAGGTTTCAGCTGTCGCTATGCCATACGTTACAGAGCGTTGGGCAGGTGGTATGCTAACAAATTTCCCCACAATACGTAAGGCCGTAAAGAAGATGGCTACCATCGACAAGATGAATAGCGACGGTACTTATGACAATTTTTCAAAGCGTGAGCGTCTTCAGATCTCTCGCCAACGTGCTAAGCTAGAGAAGAACCTTGGTTCAATCTCAGACCTTACACGTCTTCCAGCTGCTCTCTTCGTGATTGACGTTCAAAAGGAGTCAAACGCAGTTAAAGAGGCTAAGCGTCTAAACATCCCTGTCTTTGCAATGGTAGATACTTGTTGTGATCCAACCAACATTGATTATGTTATTCCAGCAAACGACGATGCAGCGAAGTCAATCGCTGTGGTTTTGGACTCTATGTGCGCAGCTATCTCTGAGGGTCTTGAGGAGCGCAAGCTAGAGCGCGAGAAAGAGGCTCAGGAGTCAGGCGCTGAGGAGGCACCACAACGCGAGCAGAAGCCTCGTATTAAGAAGGTAGTTAAGGCTACTTCTGAGGAGGAGGCTGTAGCAGAGGTTGTTGCTGCAACTGAGGTTGTAGAGGCTCAAGCAGAGTAATTAAACTTAGTGTATAACAAATAACGATAACCAATTACTATGGAAATCAAGGCAGCGGAGGTGATGAAACTCCGCAAGATGACAGGTGCGGGTATGATGGATTGCAAGAAGGCTCTTGTTGAGGCTGAAGGCGATTTCGCTCGTGCACAGGACATTATTCGTGAGCGCGGTAAGTTGATCGTAGCTAAGCGTGCAGATCGTACAGCAACTGAGGGTGTTGTAGTTACTAAGATTGTTGACACTAAGGCGTATATTCTTTGTATGGCTTGTGAGACAGATTTCGTCGCTCAGAATGCAGATTATTCAGCATCAGCAAATGCTATCCTTGAGGTTGCAGTAGCTAACGATGCAGCAGATGCAGCAGCTCTTCTTACATGCAAGGATGAGTCAGGTGCTACTGTTGAGGAGATGATGACTGAGAAGTCTGGTCAGACAGGTGAGAAGATCGAGCTAGCGTTCTACGCTCGTGTAGAGGCTGCTTACTGTGTAGCATACGTTCACTTCAACAAGAAGCTAGGTACAGTTCTTGGATTCAATAAGGAGATAGACGCTAACGTTGCTCGCACTATTGCAATGCAGGCTACAGCAATGGCTCCTATCGCTATCAGCGAGGCTGATTGCGACCCAGCTGTTGTTGCTCATGAGCGCGCTATCACTCTTGAGACTATGAAGCAAGATCCAAAGAATGCTAGCAAGCCAGACGCAATCCTTGAGAAGATTGCTGAGGGTAAGATGCGTAAGTTCTTCGAGGAGAACACACTTCTTGCTCAGGCTGTAGTAGGTGATAAGAAGAGCATCCAAGACCTTATCAAAGAGTCTGATAAGGAGGCTACTGTTGTTGCTTACAAGCGTTTTGCTCTCGAGGCATAAGCAGAGTTCTTATAATATCAAAAAATCCACGTTTATTGCGAACGTGGATTTTTTTTTTGTATTGCTTTTTACTGTCTCACGCCGACGGGCGGGGAGTAAGCTTCTTTGTATTTCCGAGGACTGTCCTGCGCGGACAGCGGCGGGGTGCTCCCCGCGGAGCCTTTCTTTTGTAGCGGTTTTCGGATTATACCTAAAGCTATAATATTTAAGAGGGATAGTTGATTATTTCAAATAAATTTGAGTAACCAACTATCCCTTTAAAATCTCTCAAACACTGCGTGTTTAATCCGAAAATCGAAATAGCAGCGTTAAGCGTTTAATGTTTAATGTTTAATGGTGAGTGTTAAGCGGTTAATTTCTTAACATTTAACGCTTAACAGTAAACACTAAACGCTCAACACGGTTTGGTTTTAAACACTTCAGTGTTTATAAAATGAAAAGTGTTGGATAGTTATCCAAATTTATTTGAGATAATTATCCAACACTTTTTATTGTAGGACGTAGTTCATAAACCAGACTGCTACAAAATAAAAGCTCTGCGGGGAGCACCCCGCCGCTGCCCGCGCAGGGCAGTAAGAAACAGAGCAAGTCGCTGCCTGTCGGAGGCAGTCGCTTAGTACAGCTTCTCTACTGCGGCTTGTATATTTTCGTTTGCGAGGTACTCATCGTATGTCTCGTACTTGTCGATCATTCCCTTAGGACCGATCTCGATGATGCGAGTCGCTACGGAGTTAATGAACTCGTGGTCGTGTGACGTCATAAGTACGATACCCTTATAGTTGATAAGCCCGTTGTTGAATGCCTGTATAGACTCTAGGTCGAGGTGGTTCGTTGGGGAGTCAATAATAAGTGTATTTGGGTTGTCGATCATCATCTTAGAGATCATACAGCGCATCTTTTCACCTCCCGAGAGCACGTTCACCCTCTTCTCGATCTCCTCGCCCGAGAAGAGCATTTTGCCTAGGTATCCGCGCACGAACGACTCGGTAGTATCTGGAGAGTATTGAGCTAGCCAATCGAATAGAGAGAGGCTATTATTAAAGAATGATGCGTTATTAAGGGGCAGGTACGCCTTTTTGATCGTTACACCCCACTCTACTTGTCCTGAAGTTTGGCTATCTTCGCCGCTAAGGATGTCGAGTAGTGTCGAGACAATACGAGGCTCGCGTGATAGGAATACAACTTTATCGCCCTTTTCAATGGTGAAATTTACATTGTCAAACAACTTCTCTCCACCAACACTTTTACTGAGGTCAGCAACAGAGACGATACGTGTTCCTGGTTCGCGATCCATCTGGAAGATGATACCTGGATATTTACGCATAGATGGGCGGATATCCTCGACATTAAGTCTTTCGAGCATCTTTTTACGTGATGTCGTCTGCTTTGATTTAGCAACATTGGCGCTAAAGCGCTGGATGAACTCTTGTAGCTCTTTTTTCTTCTCCTCCGCCTTTTTATTTTGTTGAGCCTGCTGGCTCTTAGCTAGTTGGCTTGCTTGGTACCAGAAGGAGTAGTTACCCGAATATACATTGATCTCGTTGTAGTCAATATCAAGGATATGAGTACTTATAGAGTCGAGGAAGTGACGGTCGTGAGATACCACAAGCACCGTTGTTTCGCAGTTGGCAAGGTAGTTCTCCAACCAGCTTATAGTGTTGACGTCAAGGTCATTGGTCGGCTCATCAAGGAGTAGGTTGTCGGGTTTCCCGAAGAGTGCTTGCGCGAGCAGTACACGTACTTTATCTTTACCGCTCAACTCCGACATAGGAGTGTAGTGAAGAGCCTCTTTGATTCCGAGTCCACTAAGTAGTCTCTCGGCATCGCTCTCGGCATTCCATCCATCCATCTCGGCAAATGAGACCTCTAGCTCGCCTGCGCGCACACCATCCTCCTCCGAGAAGTCCTCCTTAGCGTAGAGCGCATCCTTCTCCTTCATTATTTTCCACAGTGGTTGGTGACCTATAAGGACAGCATCAAGTACGGAGTACTCATCAAATGCGTTGTGGTCCTGTCTAAGAACAGAGAGACGTTCGCCTGTGCCAAAAGAGACATTCCCTTTGGTGCAATCAATTTCACCACTTAGGACCTTTAAAAAGGTCGATTTTCCCGCTCCATTAGCTCCAATTACACCATAGCAGTTACCTGCTGTAAAATTGAGGTTTACATCTTTGAAGAGAACTCTCTTGCCAAAATTAACCTCTACATTTGATACTGAAATCATTATTCTTTGATAGTTATAAATTACGCTACAAAAGTAGTAATAAAATGCGAAATAATAGTTTAATCGTAAAATTGTTTAAAAAAATTTGGAAGAATAAAAAAAATATTTTAAGTTTGCATTATCAAAAAAGTAGAAAATGATGTTTAATAATTCAAATTATTGGTGGCGTAGCTTACGAACTCAAATCTCGTAAGTTGTAGCGCTATGTATATATATTTGATCTTATATATTTCAGGCCTGTCGTACTTACGGCAGGCTTTTTTTTTGTAGAGTGAAAAATTCAAATTTAATAAATTTATATAATGAGCAGTTATAAAGTTACTTCGGAGGGCTATTACGGTGAGTTTGGTGGAGCCTTCATTCCAGAGATCCTTCACGCTGCGGTCGAGGAGCTAAAGCGCTCTTATCTCCCAATTATTGAGAGTGAGGAGTTTCAACAAGAGTATCGCACACTACTTCGTGATTATGTAGGTCGCCCTTCGCCTCTCTACCTAGCTAAGCGTATGAGTGAGCGTTATGGCGCTAAGATATACCTCAAACGCGAAGATCTTAACCATACTGGAGCACATAAGATAAATAATACCGTTGGTCAGATTCTGATTGCCCAACGAATGGGTAAGAGGCGCATTATTGCAGAGACTGGAGCTGGTCAACACGGTGTGGCTACGGCTACCGTTTGTGCGCTGATGGGTCTTGAGTGTATTGTCTATATGGGACGTACGGATGTCGAGAGGCAGCGCCCAAACGTTAAGAAGATGGAGATGTTGGGCGCCAAGGTTGTCCCTGTAACATCTGGAAATATGACACTTAAGGATGCTACCAATGACGCCATTCGTGATTGGTGTACTAATCCTGACGATACCTTTTATATTATAGGTTCTGTTGTTGGTCCTCACCCTTACCCTGATATGGTGGCTCGCTTGCAGTCAATCATAAGCGAGGAGATTAAGGAGCAGGTACAAGAGAAGGAGGGTCGTGACTATCCAGACCGTTTGGTGGCGTGTATCGGCGGTGGAAGCAACGCGGCGGGAACCATATACCACTATCTCGACGACGAGCGCGTTAAGATCTCTTTAGTTGAGGCTGCGGGTTTGGGTATTGATACTACGGAGTCGGCAGCGACGATGGTTTTAGGAAGCCGTGGTATTATTCATGGCTCGCGCACGATGCTTATGCAGGATGACGATGGACAGATTATTGAGCCATACTCGATCTCGGCGGGCTTAGACTATCCAGGTGTTGGACCTTTACATGCTCACTTGAGTGTTACGGGACGTGCGGAGGTGTTCTCGGCAACAGACGACGATGCTCTGCGTGGAGCTTTTGAGCTTACTAAGCTTGAGGGTATCATCCCTGCACTGGAGAGCGCACACGCTCTAGGTGCTCTCTCGATGATGACCTTTGCGCCCGATGAGGTTGTGGTTGTGACACTCTCAGGACGAGGAGATAAAGATATGGATACTTACCTTAAAGCACTAGAATAGATATGGAGAAGTTTGTATACAACATTATAAATGAGGAGTTTGCTGGTGATATGCACACTCCCGTAAGCATATATCTCAAGCTGCGTGACCTCTACGAGCAGTCTGCGCTGTTGGAGAGTTCTGATTATAACTCGGCTCAAAATGCCCGCTCTTTTATAGCTCTTGCGCCATTGGCTTCAATCTCGATAAATCGAGGCGTTGTTAGCTATTCACTACCTCAAGGTGTGAAGAGCGAGGAGCCTATAACGGAGAGCTTTGGTGTTGCTGAGGCTATAGATAAGTTCATGTCTCACTTCTCTATCTCGGGTGATTATGGTGTGTGGGGATATACAGCTTATGACTCGGTGAAGTACTTTGAGTCGATACCTGTAACTCCCGCTTCGCCTAAGGATAATGATGCTCCCGATGTTGTCTATATACTATATAAGTATACACTTATTTTTGACCATCTCCACCACACCCTTACACTTCGTGAGTTGGTGAGCGAGGGCGAAGAGAGTAGTTCGTCGAAGATTATAGCTGCGGTGGAGAATCGTAACTATGCGAGCTACGGTTTTAAGCGTCTAGGTGAGGTGACATCGCCAACGACTGATGAGCAGTATCGTGAGATGGTGCGTCGTGGTGTGAAGCACTGCTTGCGTGGGGATGTTTTTCAGATTGTGTTGAGCCGTCGTTTTATTCAGAAGTTTGTGGGAGATGATTTCGCAGTTTATCGTAAATTGCGTAGTATCAACCCATCGCCATATCTCTTCTACTTTGATTTTGGAGGGCTTCGCATCTTTGGCTCTTCGCCCGAGACACACTGTAAGGTCGAGGGAGGACGTGCTACGATTGATCCAATCGCGGGAACAGCTTTCCGTACTGGAGATATGGAGGAGGATAATCGTCGTGCGGAGGCACTTAACCGTGACCCTAAGGAGAACGCCGAGCATGTGATGTTGGTTGACTTGGCACGTAACGATTTAAGTCGTAATGCTAAGGATGTCGGTTTGGAGTTCTATAAGCAGACTCAATACTACTCTCATGTTATACACCTTGTTTCGCGCGTGTCGGGAGAGATAAAGAGTGGACACACTCCAATAAAGACCTTTATGGATACCTTCCCTGCTGGAACGCTCAGTGGATCGCCTAAGGTGAGGGCTATGCAGCTAATCAATGAGATGGAGAGCCATAACCGTGGAATCTATGGAGGTGCAATAGGTTGTATCGGCTTTGATGGTTCTATAAACCATGCTATCACTATTCGTACGTTTGTTAGCCGCAATGGAGTGTTGGAGTTTCAAGCGGGAGCGGGTATTGTTGCGCTGAGCAACCCCGAGCGAGAGCTTCAGGAGACATTGAGTAAATTAGGTGCCTTGTCAAAGGCTATTTCTGAGGATATTAAATCATAGCGCGCAATGAAAATACTATTACTTGATAACTACGACTCATTCGTATATAATATTGTTCATGCTGTTGAGCGTCTGGGCTACAGTGTTGATGTTTTTCGCAATGATAAGATCTCGCTCGAAGATGTTGGTAAATATGATAAAATCATACTCTCTCCAGGTCCAGGTATCCCCTCCGAGGCGGGTATAATGTGTGACCTGCTAAAGCGTTACGCCACCTCGAAGAGCATCCTTGGTGTATGTCTAGGAGAGCAGGCGATAGGGGAGCACTTTGGTGCAACGTTAATAAACCTAAGCCATGTCTACCATGGTGTGGAGAGTGAAATAGAGAGTGTCTCTCCCGACCCAATTTTTGAGGGCGTAGAGCCTACTTTCATCGCTGGTCGTTACCACTCGTGGTGTGTGAGTGACGAGGGTCTACCCTCTGAGGTGATAGTCACAGCGCGAGATCGTGAGAGTGGCTCAATCATGGCTATTCGTCATGCGCAGTATGATGTGAGAGGAGTTCAGTTTCATCCAGAGTCGATAATGACGCCCGAGGGTGAGAGAATTATTTCTAATTGGTTAAAAATGTAGAGTAGAGATGAAAAAAATATTAAATAAACTGTTTGATTATCAGAATCTTACTGCTTCAGAAGCGGGTGAGCTATTCCGCGGTATTGCAGCCTCGAAGTATAACGATGCACAGATAGCGTCGCTTATGACCGTGTTCCTAATGCGTAATATTTCGCTCGATGAGTTGGATGGCTTTAGAGAGGCTTTAATGGAGTTTCGTCGTCCTGTGGATTTCGGTACGCGCGAATACATTGACATCGTAGGTACAGGAGGTGATGGCAAGGATACCTTCAATATCAGTTCGTGTGCTTCGATTGTTGTTGCTTCGGCTGGATATAAGGTTGTAAAGCATGGTAACTACGGAGCCTCGTCGGTAAGTGGTGCGAGTAACGTTATGGAGTCTCATGGTGTAAAATTTAGCGCCGAAGAGTCAATGTTGAAGAGATCTCTTGATGAGTGTAATTTGGCGTATCTTCACGCTCCACTCTTCAACTCTGCGCTAAAGGCGGTAGCTCAAGTGAGACGCGATATGGGAGTTAGATCATTCTTTAATATGTTGGGTCCACTCATTAACCCCGCTCAGCCGCGTAACCAACTCCTTGGAGTCTACAACCTCTCGATGCTGCGTATGTATAGCTATATGTTGCAGCTTAGTGATGTTAACTTTGCTGTCGTTCACGCACTAGATGGATATGATGAGATCTCGCTAACGTCGGATTTCAAGGTCTCGACATCTATCTCCGAGAAGATTTACACCCCCGAGCAGTTGGGCTTTGAGCGTTCAGCGCAGGAGTCTCTTTATGGAGGTGCGACAGTAGAGGAGGCAGCGGCTATCTTCGATGCAGTAATTGAGGGTCGTTCAACTAGCGAGCAGCGTAATGCGGTGGTTGTGAATGCCGCCTTTGCTATAAATGTTATGGAGCCTATGCTCTCAATCGAGGAGTGTATAGCTCGTGCTAACGAGGCGATAGATAGCGGTCGTGCTAAAGCGACACTTAAGAAGTTTGTTGAACTCAACTCGTAGTATGCGATGAAGGATGTACTTGTAAAGATCATAGAGCATAAGCGAGAGGAGCTTACCACCTACGAATTTGGTAATATTGAGCAGCAGGCTCGCGAGGTGACACGCCCAGTGATCTCGATGTCGAAGGCGCTGCGTCAGAGTACTAAGGGTGGTATTATAGCTGAGTTCAAGCGCCGTAGCCCCTCTAAGGGGTGGATAAATGAGGCGGCTGATGCACGCTCTGTAATTGGCGGTTACCGCAAGATGGGAGCAGCTGCGTGTTCGGTGCTCACCAACGAGGAGTTCTTCGGTGGCTCACTCGAGTTTTTGAAGCTCGCGCGCGCCGTAGCTGGTGATATGCCACTTCTGCGCAAAGAGTTTATTATTGATGAGCGACAGATCTTTGAGGCGCGCGTGGCGGGAGCCGATGCTGTGCTGTTGATCGCCGCAGCCCTTTCGGTTGAGGAGTGTTACCGCCTAAGCGAGGTGGCTCATAGTGTCGGGCTTGAGGTGTTACTTGAGATCCACTCTGAGGATGAGCTGTCGCACTTCAATAAGTTTGTTGATATGCTAGGTGTGAACAATCGCAATTTGGGAAGTTTCGTCACCGATATCAATAACTCGTTTCGTCTAGCGGAGCACATGCGCGAACGTGGAGGAGATGTTGTTTTGGTCTCTGAGAGTGGTATTGATTCGTCGCAGACAATTAAAAAACTCGCAGACGTCGGTTTTAGAGGCTTCCTAATTGGTGAGACATTTATGCGTACCGCTCAACCTGATAAGGCTTTAGAGGATTTAATTAATGAGTTATGTTAGTTAAGGTTTGCGGCATGCGCGAGCAGCTTAATGCCAACGATGTAGTTGCGCTTGGTGTCGATATGATGGGCTTTATATTTTACGCTCCATCTGCTCGATACGTCGGCGACTCTACACCCATAACACCTGCGGGGGTTCTTCGAGTAGGAGTCTTTGTCAATGAGCACACCGACGAGATACGAAGATGTGTAGCTTCTCACGGATTGGATATCGTGCAGCTTCATGGAGCTGAGTCCCCTCGGCAGTGTTGCGAACTGCGCAGTGATGGTGTCAAGGTGATAAAGGCTATATCTGTGGTTGAGGCTAGCGATTTTGAGATAGCTCAGATCTATGATGGATGTGTTGATTACCTCCTTTTTGATACTAAGTGTGTGGGCTATGGAGGCTCAGGTGTGCGCTTTGATTGGCGATTGTTGGATAACTATTCACTCTCTACTCCATTTCTACTTAGTGGAGGTATTGATGAGGATGCCGCGTATGAGATAGTCCAAATATCTCATAAATCATTCGCAGGAGTAGACTTAAATAGTCGTTTCGAAAGTGCTCCAGCTTGCAAGGATGCAAAAAAAATAGAAAAATTTATAAAAAAAATACGATAATGAATAGAATAGACTCTCTTTTTGAGAGAAAATCAAAAGATATTCTCTCTATATACTATCCAGCGGGTTACCCCTCGCTTGACTCTACAATACCCACGCTCGAAGCGTTAGAGGCTCGAGGTGTCGATATGGTGGAGCTAGGTATCCCTTTCTCGGATCCGATGGCAGACGGTGTCGTGATACAGAAGGCATCTACTCAGTCGCTAAAGAATGGTATGTCTCTACGTCTGCTCTTCTCTCAGATTGAAGGCATGCGTCCGCGCATTACAATGCCCGTTATCTTGATGGGCTACCTTAATCCTATTATGCACTACGGCTTCGAGAAGTTTTGCCAAGATTGTAAGCGTGTCGGTGTTGATGGTGTTATTATCCCAGACCTTCCCTTTAATGAATATATGGCTGAATACAAGCCCATTGCAGAGCAATATGATATTCGTGTGGTGATGTTTATCTCACCTGAGACATCCGCGGAGCGCATTCACCTTATCGACGAGCACGCTTCAGGCTTTATATATATGGTATCAAGCCCTGGAACAACAGGTGTGCGCGGAAGTTTTGGCGACACCTCATATTTTGAGCGTGTTGCGGGCATGAATCTTAAGCATCCTCGCTTGATTGGTTTCGGTGTTAGCTCGTCGGACACTTTCCGCGCTGCTTGTGGAGCATCAAATGGCGCGATTATAGGAAGCCATTTTGTGAAATTGTTAGCCTCTACCTCTTCACCAGCCGATGCGGTTGATAAATTGTTAGAAGATATAAAATAATTACACCTATATTATATATAGCTTTTATAGCGCCTCGACATTATTGTGTGTTGGGGTGTTTTTTTTTATATATTTTTCGAAAATTATTTGTTCGTTAACAATAAATAGTTTATATTTGTACTGCGTATAGAGTGTATACGTGCCTCAGAGGGCTTTATGAAGGGTGTTGAGACGTGCTGTTGAAGGTGTGTAGAGGTCTTAAAATTTTGAGTAAAACCGATGGGAACCAACCAAAAAACCGAAAAATCGATGGTCTAATACCAAAGATCTTCCTCTCTTTTGAAGTGGGTGATTTACAGGTTGTTAAGTGCTGTTTATGTGTTATGCAAATGGCTTTTAATACTTGTTGCGAGGAGTGAAAAGAGAGGGTTGTCAATGAGATATACCGTCAACAATATAAATTAAACTATACTAACTAAAAAAAACCTAACAAACAATGGAAAAACAAAAACTATTATGGGATTCGCATTGGCTTTATCGTTGTGCGATGTTTTGTTTGGCTCTTTTGTTTATGGTGCAATCCGGCTTCGCGCAGGGTTCTACCGTAAAGGGAAGGGTTACTTATGCTAGTGATAACACTGGAGTTATCGCTGCAACTGTGATGGTTAAAGGTACTCAAAAGGGTACAATGACCGATGCGGAAGGTAATTTTACACTTCCGGGCGTTTCTGCTAATTCAGTTCTTACAGTCTCTTACATTGGTTTTGAGACACAGGAGTTAACTGTTCAAGCGAACAAAAATTTCTACCAGTTTAAACTAGCGGAAGATAAGAACCTCATCGACGAGGTTGTTGTTGTAGGTTATGGTGAGATGCGTAAGAAGGAGGTAACAGGAGCCGTTGTACGCGTTGATGCTGAGAGTATTAGCAAGCTTACTACTTCGGATGTCGGAGGTGCTCTTCAGGGTCAAATCTCTGGTGTGAACGTACAGACAAGTAGTGGTGAGCCAGGATCTACTGCAAATATCATCATCCGTGGTGTATCATCAGTTAGTGGTGGTAATGATCCACTTTACGTTGTCGATGGTGTTCCTTACGAGAGTGACCCAGGTCTTAGCCCTCAGGAGATTGCCTCTATCGACGTCTTGAAGGATGCTGCGTCTGCTGCGATCTATGGTACTCGTGGTGCTGCCGGAGTTATCTTGATCACAACAAAAGCAGGTAAGGAGGGTGAGATGAAGGTTTCCGTAGATTTGAAGTACGGTATCCAGAAGATCACATCAGGTCTAGACCTATCTAACTCCGCTGAGTACATGTATGTATATTCAGCTTCAGATGCTAGTGGTAGCTATGACTCTCCTTCATTCTCTTGGAATAGTCTTGATAAAAATAAGAACTCTTATACTTATGAGTCTGATCTTCTTTCTATTGCAGAGAGTGACAATCAGCCAATCGTTAACGCTTCGATCAACTTTTCAGGAGGTAGCGGTGGTTTGACTTATAGCCTTGTAGGTAGCTACTTCTTGCAAGAGGGTGCGCAGATCTACTCTTCATTTGAGCGTTTCAACTTCCGTGCTAACTCATCTATGAAGAAGAAGAAGTTGACTGTTACCTCTAACATGAATGCTATTTTCAGCACTAAGACATCTCCAGGATGGGGTATCTACCAGGAGGTTTATCGTAATACTCCAATTAACTCACCTGTTGATGTTAACTCATCTCTATCAAATGTTGGTGATGATGAGAATGAGAATTCAAGTACAAGTAATATCTTTGCAAAGCTTGTTGAGCAGAGTGACGCCATAACAAAGGGTTTCAACATCAACTTCTCTGCAACATATAACTTCACAAAGGGTCTATCTTTCAACTCTCGCGTTTCTTCGGGTTATTCTTGGGTTCGTACAACTACACTAAAGCCTGTGTTTGAGATCTATAACACAAGTGGTGAGTTGGTAGAGAACTCTAACACTCGTTCTTCTATCAAGGAGAGTTTCGCTGGAAACACTAGCTTCTCATGGGAGAATATGTTGAACTACGCATACAAGAAGGGTAACCACGACTTCAAGGCAACTGCCGTATTCAGTATTGAGGAGTACACTTACGAATCATACTATGTTCAGCGTTACGACCTTATCAGCACAGAGCTTCCATCACTTGGAGCAGCTACTAGTGACCCAATTTGTGGTGTAGGTACAGGACAGTGGGGTCAAGATAGAACTTCAGTACTTTATGGTACTTTAGGTCGTCTTCTTTACAACTACAAGAGCCGTTACCTCTTCAGTGCTAGTGCACGTCGTGATGGATCTTCTCGTTTCTCTGAGGATAATCGTTGGGGAGTCTTCCCATCAGCTTCTGCTGGTTGGAATATCTCAGACGAGCCATTCTTCAAGTCACTTCGCAAGAAGGTAAATTCACTTAAGCTTCGTGCTAGTGTCGGTACAACTGGTAACCAGAACTTCTCTGACTACGCTTTCGCAGCTACTGTAGGTACTGAGATGGACTACGTATTTAGTGGTGACAGTTCAGTTAGCTACGGTTCTCTTCAAGAGGCTTATGCAAATGCTGATATTCAGTGGGAGACAACAACTCAGTACAACCTTGGTATTGATGCTTCATTCTTCCGTTCACGTTTGCGCTTTACAGCTGATTTTTACTTGAGTAAGAAGTCGGATATGCTCTTCCCTCTTGCTGTTCCACCTATCGCAGGTGCTGGTACATCAGCTACAGTAACACTCAACGTGGGTGATATGCAGAATAAGGGTATGGAGTTTGCTCTTAACTGGAGAGAGTGGAAGAAGAAGTACAACTACTATGTAAATGCTACTTTCTCTCGCAACGTGAATACCGTTACAAGCATGCCTGGATCAAACAAGATGGCATCTATCGGATCTGTATACCCAATCAACGGTACATCTCAAACTGTTTCGTATCTAGCAGAGGGTTATGAGGCTGGTGCATTCTTCTTGATGCCAACTGACGGTGTTATCAACACAGCAGCTAAGTTGGAGGCTTACCAAAATCTACGTTCAGACGCTAAGATGGGTGACTTGATGTATGTCGATACAACTGATGATGGTGTTCTTGACGATGATGACCGTGTTTACTGTGGTAGTGGTGCTCCAGAGGCTGAGATCGGTTTCAACTATGGTTTCTCATATAAGAACTTCGACTTCTCTATGAACTGGTACGCTTCTATCGGTAATGAGGTTATCAACGGTTCTAAGATTATCGCTTACCAAAATGGTATTAGCCGTGACCTTGTTTACATGTGGTCTCCTGATAACTTGACATCTTCAATCCCTGTATGGTATGGAGGTACTGGTCACTACAACCAAGCTGGTTATGCTGACTATTGGTTAGAGGATGGTTCATTCCTACGTCTACGTAACATTGTTCTTGGTTATAGCCTTCCAAAAGAGAAGCTTGCTAAGCTAGGTTTGACTAAGCTACGTATATATGTATCTGCGGATAATATCCTTACATTCACTGAGTACGATGGTTACAACCCAGACGTTGGTGGTAGTGGTCTATCTTCTCGCGGTATCGATACTGGTACATACCCTATCACAGCTATGTACAATGTCGGTCTTCAACTTAACTTTTAACCAATAAACCTTTAAACTTATGAAATCTAAATATATTTCAAGCTTTTTCATTAGCGGTTTAGCGGCTCTTACCATAGCTTCGTGCACATCAGATGGTTTTCCAAGCTTGACGCAAGTAAACCCTAATGAATCAACGGTTGATCTATACTGGCAGGACTTGGATGACTGCCAGAGTGGTTTGACCGCCACATACAACTCTTTCATGTCGACAAATATCATGTCGATGATTGAGGACTCTAAGCGTTCAGGTCTCTCATGGCCTGGAGCATCAAGCGGCCTTGGCTCTACACCTACTGATGTTTGGTTACTTCAGAACTATACTTACTCTGAGTCTCTTATCAATAACAAATGGTCGGCTATCTATGAGGTTATCTTCTATGCTAACCAGGTTATCGAAGGTCTTGTGGGTGTATACGATAAGTACGCTGAGGATTTTGAGGATTTTGAGGAGTGGAAACTCATCATGGCTCAAGCTCGTTTCTTCCGTGGTTTGATGCACTTCTACGCAAGTGAGACATACAACAACGGTGAGATTCCTATCATGTACTTCGTGCCAGTTGATACTAATGACTTCTTCCAACGTTGTTCTACTCAGGAGGTTGTTCGCGAGTTCTACCGTGCCGACCTACAGTACGCTGCTAACGTTCTTCCTGCGAAGGGTGACTCTAATTTCTGGGGATCAGACGATACTGGTCGTGTAAGTCAAGCTGCTGCTCTTGCTGCTCTTGGACAAAGTTATATCTACGAGGCTTCTGAGGCTAAGAGAGATAACGACGCTACTAAGAGCTACTCAGAGCTTTACACTAAGGCTGCAGAGTGCTTCAAGGAGATCGTAGATAATTCAAACTACTACCTAGTTGATAAGTGTGAGGATAACTTCACTTACCAGAATGAGTTCAACTCTGAGTCTATTCTCGAGATCAACTACACTGATGTTTATGAGTCTAGTTATACTGAGTGGGATAGCCGTCACTTGACTAACACTCTTAACTGGTCTGTTGCCTCTGTTGGTGGATGGTGTTCAATTCAGCCTATGTACTGGTTGCTTCGTCACTTCATGCATGAGCCAATTGATACACTTGATCCTATAAACAAAATTGAACTATCGACTGACTATATGGGTGATATCCACTACCATGCAGGTGTAGATGTTTATGAGGACCTTACGACTGAGCAGACCTTTACTCTACCTGACGGAACTACTGTCGCTCGTGCAGCTCGCCAGTACCCAGTTCTTCGTAAGTCGCTTGTTACAGGTTCTATCACGACAGATGTTGATAATGGTCTAGTTGGAGCAGGTGTTCCTGTCTACCTAAATGGAGTCTTGATGGATGATGGTAGCTATCCTTTCACTGCTATTGATGACAAGGATAATACAACTTGGGATCTTCAGCACTACGATAGAATGGCATACTACTACAAGACTGTACCATACGTCTCAGGAGCTGTTGCTAAGACTGACGACGAGATTGATACTACTGTGCCACCAAACTATACACTCTTTGCTATTGGTAACACAACAACACTTGACGAGGATGCTTCGTATGTAGCTCGTGCTTACAGAAATCAGCCTTTTGCTGTAACTGCTAGCTCTACAACAAGAAAGTATACCTTTACAGCTACTGATGGTACAACTACAAACGTATGGCCTAAGCGTGGTGAGTGTTGGTACGTTTATTACGATGCTGACGATACAAACAAGGAGCGTCCTTATCGCTATCGTCCAATGTCTCAACGTGCTTCAGCTTCAATTGCGACGACAATTGATATTGATACCCCTTACTACACATACGAGCAGACTCCTGATGCTTCGGGATTCTCTAACGCTCTCTCTCACTTCCGTAAGTATACTAACTGGGATACTCTTGTGCAGGAGACTACAGGTACCTCTGCAGGTCGTTCAAAGATCAATGTTCGCGTTATCCGTCTTGCTGATATCTACCTACTATACGCTGAGGCTCTTGTAGAGGGTGGTGCTAATTCAGCTAACCTTGACGAGGCGATGATGTACCTTAACCGTGTTCGTAACCGTGCAGGTGTCGTTCTTATCGGTAGCGAGGACAATGCTAAGGCTGAGTTCAAGGGTTCAGCTAGTTACCAAGACACTGCTGCTTATATCGACTCTCCTGACGGACCAAACGATAAGAAGTGGTATAGCGACGATAGTCTTGTAACTTACAACAGCTCTTATATCAACACTGTTTCTGAGTTTATGGACCAGCTTATGCTAGAGCGTGTATTGGAGCTTTGTATTGAAGGTCACTGTACTCGATTCATCGACTTGCGTCGTTGGCACTCAAACGTGAAGGATCACTTCACTACTTTGAACCAATACATATTTAGCACTGATAAGTGGGTACGTTTCATAACAAGAGATGATAGTGATGACCAATGCGATATCGGCGGCGGTTGGAGCTGGTGTAAAGATGATACTACATCAACTATTAAAGCTCAGACTAGCTACTCTGCAACTAACTATGTTCAGGCGTCTAATGACTACTTCCCAATACCTAGTTATGAGTCTCAGAAGAACCCTTATGTATTGCTAGACCCATGGACAGAACTACCTGAGGACCCTAATGCAGAATTTTATTACGAATAAAACTTAGATTAGTAATTATGAAAAAGATAAAAATATTTGGATATCTTACCTGCGCGGCACTCTTAGCAGTGTCGTGTAGCAAGGATTACGTTGAGCCAGATTCTAAGACGAAGTCGTTTGGTATTATATCCTACATGTACAGTGGTGAGTCATCTACTGATGGAACGTACACATACGATCCATACCGTCAAACGACAACAAACTCGTTCATTGGATTCAAGGATATCTCTCAAGGATACCTTACTCACGAATGGAAACTATACAAGAGTCTTGGTGGACCTGAGTACACTGGTGCTGAGGTTATTTGGGAGCAACTAGGTGATGGCGAAGCTATCTCGTTTATCCAAGACAACATTGACGCTGGTTACTCTTCAGTAACTGATTGGAGCGTTTACTACGATCCATCAATTACTATCAGTACAGATCGTGCATCTATCGTATTCGTCTTTGACGATGGTGGATACTACAAACTTCAACTACGTAACACTTATGATACTCAGATTACTTGGTTGTGGCAGATATGGAACTCTATTGAGGGCTTCTCGGAGACTATCTACAAGACTTCATCGCTTGTAGCTGGTACTACAGATACTCACGAGGTTATACACGAGCAGGAGTTCTTGATCTCTAAGCAGATCGCAGCTGCATATACAATCTACTCTGACCCATCATGGACAAAGGTTGCTGAGCCATCATATGTTTACTCTGATGACGATGGTGACGAGGTCTCTGTATATGAGTTGGCAACTGGTGAGTCTCTATACTTCGACAACTACTCTCAAACAAGTGATGACGATTATAGTATAATTAATACTTATAGCTGGAGTATTTATAAGGATGGTGTTACCTCTCCATCGTATGCTTCTGCAAGTACAGAGGATTTCAGTTATACATTTACTGAGACAGGTGTTTATACTATGAACCTTACTATGAAGCGCAGTGCAAATGGTATGATCCCAGAGACTACATCTTGGAACTCATTACCACTTGAGATCGTCGTTACTGGAACTGACATCGAGCCAGAGGTTGAAGTAGAGCCTGATCCTGAGGTTGATCCTGAGGTTGATCCTGAGGCTGGAGAGTAGCTAATTGTATTGTTTAATTATTAATAAATTGAAGTTATG
>JBCQVD010000142.1:0-3399 GCA_047173405.1 Rikenellaceae bacterium | reverse complement strand
AACGTGAGTTTTGGATAAGAATTTCTTATCCAAAACACCTCTAAAAGTAAGTCTCCCCAAACGGTTTGGGGAGATGCAAGAGGGGTTTATCGAATATACATCGGCTTTAAAAAGCCGATAACCTGAGTTTTAGATATGGGAAATTGTTAAAACTAACAGGTAAACAATAAATTTCCCTTATCCAAAACTCAGGTTATGAAGTATTTTGTAAGAGCATTTAAGTATCTAATCTCGCTTTGCGTGGTCTATTTAGGTATCGTCTATTTGATGGCGTTCACTGGGATGTCGCATATTCCACCTACGGAGACCCTTTCTATGTTGATCCACTCTCAGCGTGGTCTCATTATGGTTATCGCCATTTTGGCACTCTCTTTTTCGTACCCCGTCTTTGGCTTTATGCGCAAGGAGATTAGTGGCAATATCAAACTCCACCGCGAGCAGATTATCGGCTCCTTTAGCTTTCAGGGCTATAGCCTCAAATGTGAGGAGGATGGAGTCATGATCTTTAGGGTAGACAATTTTTTCAAACGAGTAACGTTTCTCTTTGAGGATGAGGTGAGCGTAAGCCAAGTTGGTGATAAGCTTGTCGTTGAGGGTATTCGTCGAGGTGTAGCTTATGTTATCTATCGCCTTGAGGGAGCTATCGACCGCGCGGAGTAACCTCATTCATTAAACATCTTTAAGAATGAAACTGCGATTTTTAGCCTTTATAGCCGTTATTGTATTAGCCCTATGTTCAATCTCGGGGCTTCGTAAGGATTTTACCCTTGTGCAGAGCACCGAGCAGGTAATCAACCTCATGCGCGAACTATCAAGCAACTATGTCGATGAAGTCGATGCCTCAAAACTTCTTAAGGAGGCGGCAGGTGCGATGACCTCCTCTATGGATCCCTACACCTCATACCTCCCCGAGGAGGAGATGAAGGATTTCGAGATCATGACAACAGGTAAATATGGCGGTATCGGCTCTATAATTCGCCAAAAGGGTAGCCGTGTGGTTGTCGCGCAGCCCTACGAAGGCTCCCCTGCGGATAAGGCGGGGTTGAAGATCGGCGATCGCTTCGTTAAGATAGCGGGCGAGGATGCGCGAGGTTTCACAACTTCGAAGGCTAGCTCTCTGCTTAAAGGTTCTCCAGGGTCAAAGGTCATAGTTGAGGTGGAGAGTGTCTACGACACCACCCAAGTGCGTGAGGTTGTGCTTAAGCGCGAAAGGATCGCAATACCTCCAATTCCATACTACGGATATATAGGTGGCAGCGATGACGCCATAGGGTACATCAAACATACGGACTTTACCGATGGCTGTTACCAAAGCATGCGTGACGCCCTTGTGAAACTCTCGAAGCGCCCTCTCAAAGGTCTTGTGCTCGACTACCGAGGCAATGGCGGAGGTATCATGCAGGAGGCAGTAGATATACTCTCACTCTTTGTGCCTCAGGGTACCGAGGTGCTGAGTATTAAGGGTCGTCGCGAGCAGACCACCTACAAAACCTCGAAGCGACCTATCGCTGTCGATCTACCCATTATTGTCCTTATTGATGGGGCATCGGCGTCGGCTGCGGAGATTGTCGCTGGAGCGCTTCAGGACCTCGACCGCGCGGTACTTATCGGTGAGAGAAGCTACGGCAAGGGGTTGGTGCAGAGCACTCTGCCCGTGGGCTATAACTCATACCTTAAACTCACCACAGCGAAGTACTACATCCCTTCGGGGCGCTGTATTCAGGCGATCGACTACTCTAAGGGTGGAGGCATCCGCGAAAAGGTGGCTGACTCCCTGCGTCGTGAATTTAAGACCGCCGCAGGGCGTAAGGTGCTCGATGGTGGAGGTGTAACCCCCGACATCACCATTCGTCACACAAGAACAAGTCGGTTCGCATCCCAAATCTACGCCATGGGCTACATAGATGATTTTGGTGATGACTTTACCCGTCGCCACCAAGGTGAGACTCTTGCAGTTGAGGGCTTCAGCCTCAGCGACGAGGAGTATAACCTATTTATGGCATTCCTCTTCGAGCGCGACGTGCCTTATAAATCTCAAACGCGTAAGGCTTTAGAAGACCTTAAAAAGGTGGCTAAGAGCGAGAAGCAGAGTGCGCTAATTGCCCAAGTCACGCAGATGGAGCGTGCGCTTAAGGATGATAAGAAGAACAATATGCTAACCTACAAAGATGAGATCGTGGAGCTAATAGAGCAGGATATTATACTGCGCCATAGCTACCTTAGTGGGGTAATACGCAATAGTCTCTTAGACGATAAACTCATAAAACGATCGTTGGAGATTCTCACTAAACCTCAGGCATGGGAGCAGAGCCTTGTAGGTCACAAAGAGTAGGGTCTTTGGTTTGTAAAGAGGTATATTTAAAGGGGAATTATTAGAACTCCCCTAAAGTAAATTTTTAGAGTGTGAAACTATCGGGATTCTCCATAACTTTTCGTAACCGAGCCGTTGTAATCGTTGGTTTGCTGCTAGGTGTCGTTATTCTCCTTGTGTCGGGGAATATGGCGCGCACCTTGCACCAAAAGGAGCGCCATGATATCCACCTCTGGGCACACGCTATGGAGCGAATAAATCAAGATCTCATAGGTCGCAGCAACCTCTTTTTTGATGATATCGTTAGCCCCAATCAGAATATCCCCTTTATAATGACCGACGAGGATCTCAAAGTCATCACCTCACACCTTATAGACCCTCAGATCATCAACCACCCCGACCGCCTGCGCGCGGAGATAGAGCGGCTCTCCGAGGAGAATCAACCTGTGGTGGTCAACTTCTTGTGGAGCGATAAACCCAATATAATCTTCTTTGGGCGCTCGAGGCTACTCTCGAGGCTCTACTATTTTCCTGTTGTTCAGCTCGTTACCATAGCTATATTTCTGATCTTATGCTTTATCGCCATCACGAACTCTAAGCACCTCGAACAGAATAGGGTCTGGGTGGGACTCGCCAAGGAGACAGCTCACCAGCTGGGTACCCCCACCTCCTCGCTGCTGGGGTGGATTGAGTACCTGCGCACGCAGCCTATCGACCCCTCGGTTGTCGATGAGATGAATAAAGACCTAACCCACCTGCTAAAGATCGTAGACCGCTTCTCGAAGATCGGCTCCGATACGCCGCTCGCGGTGGCTAATATCAACGAAGTGGTGGGTGAGACGGTGATGTATTTCAAGCACCGCATACCGCGCAATGTGAAGCTCACCTATAACGGTTTCGCTATGGCGCCTATCGAGGTGATGATAAACACGGCGCTCTTTGAGTGGGTTGTCGAGAACCTCCTTAAGAACGCCCTCGATGCACTTCAGGGTCAAGGAACCCTCGATGTCTCGATCACATCGACCGAGCAGGAGGTGATGATAGATGTCAAGGATAGCGGTAAGGGTACGGAAGTTCTCATTCTTCTG
>JBCQVD010000036.1:0-19613 GCA_047173405.1 Rikenellaceae bacterium | reverse complement strand
GACCAGAGCGTGGACCATCATTTATGGGGAAGAAGCCCTCGGGGATACCCAAGAAGTAGAATGGTACATCCTCCATAACGAAGTACGCGGGGCCTGTAATCACCTTCTTGCCAGGGATCACCTTCGCTTTGGTCATCGCTAGGTAGAAGTGGGGGCAGTCGAGCTGATCGCATGTGGTATATTTACCGCCCGAGATGTTGATTGAGTTGTCGGGCATCTTCTTGACATGGTTACCCACCAACCAACCCTCACCCTCTTGAGTTGCGACACCTTTGATCTTCGCCTTCTCGCTCTTGAGGTTGTATGTTATGGTATCCATACTATACGACGCACCACTATCCACAAATTCGGGTTTGCTGTCAACCTCTTTGCCATCGACCGTCTGCTTCATACCGTAGGCGTAGATCTGGTTATTATCCAGATTCACCTCCATGTAGTCGGCGTTGAGAGTCCTGCTTTGGTAGTTTACGCTACCTTTGTTGTAGATGTAGACTTTGTTGTTTAGGGCGTCGTAGAATAGAGAGTCTTTGTTGTTACCATCCATAATCTCTTCAAGACCACCCTTTTTGCGCTTTGTTGTGTCGCGCGCGAGTGAATCTGTGCTGAGTGAATCGGTACGAAGAGAGTCTCTACCCAAAGAGTCTCTGAGTGTTGTGTCTCGTTGTTGGCTATCTCTATTTACTGCCTCTTTTCTTGCACCTCGCATCGCCTCCGCGGGGGGGGCTATACCAAATACAACCCCTAACGACAAGGCGATAAATAGGAGCGAAAGGGCATATTTTAGATTAAAATTTCTCAAAATATCAAAAAAATATTATACCTTTGCCGACAGAGTCGGCAAAACACTTAATTTAGGCTAATTAAAAGCTCGTAACCATAGCTATAACGCAATTTTAGCTATGAATTATATCCGACAAAGATAATAAAAAAACAGATATAGACTGATTTATCGTACGTGAAAACCAAACTTTTTTTCGAGCGACTACTTATCATTTTGGTATTTGCACTGTTTACCGCGATCCCATCATCCTCTTGCGCACAGGGGGTGAAGGTTATTGTTATTGATCCTGGGCATGGTGGTCGATTCCCTGGAGCACACTATCGTGGTGTATATGAGAAAGATATAGTCCTTAAGGTTGCCCTAAAGTTGGGTAAGCTTATCGAGAAGGAGCTGCCTCACGTAAAGGTGGTCTATACCCGTACCACCGATAAGCACCTCTCTACGGTGCTGGCGGAGGATCTGCACGCACGTACTCTGATTGCCAATAACGCCTCTGGTGACCTCTTTATATCTATCCATGCCAATGCCGCGAAGAACACCTCGGCGGCAGGCGCTGAGACGATTCTTATGGGTGAGACTCCTCTGGAGCAGCAGCGTAACGAGTCGGCTATATATGCAGCTAACCGAGATGAGTTGCTCGATATGTCGGACGAAAAGACGGCGGCCATAGTGAGAGCCTATATTCAGAATCTACAATTTACCTATGGTGAGTATAGCGAGGCGTTGGCGCGATTGATACAGAAGGGATATGCTGCGGATGGGCGAAAGACACGAGCACTGCGCTACCAGCTAATAAAGGTGCTCTACGGGACAGATATGCCGTGCGTGCTCACGGAGATAGGTTTCATGTCGAACCCTGTGGAGTTCTCGTATATGACCTCGGAGAAGGGGCAGCAGCAGATCGCTGGATCTATCTTTAAGGGCGTAAAGGGGTATGTTGAGATGGTTAATAAGACTCAGTCGGCGGTTGTTAAACCACAGACTCCCTCCCCGCGCAGGGCGGAGTCGAAGCCTACGGACGAGGGGTATACAATCCAGATATTATCATCCCATAAACTATTGGATAACAATAGTTGGGAGTTTAAGTCATACAAGGGGCGACAGTGGTTGTTAACGGCTGCGGGGCGTTTCAAATATAAATATTGTGTTGGTCGCTTCTCTACTCAGGAGGCGGCAGCAAGGGAGTTAAAAGCAGTAAGAGAGGTCTTTGCGGGCGCCTTTATTGTCGAATTTAAAAATGATACTTTAAAAAAGTAGATATGAAAAGAGAGGTTAAGATTGGTGTTTTTGCAGTTGTAGTGTGTTGTTGCGCATGGGCAGCAGCTCGTTTCTTTAACGGGATAGATATCTTCAACAAAAGCACGGATTATTATGTCACCTATCCAACTATTGATGGAATACAGAGCGCTTCACCTGTGATGATTAAGGGTGTTAAGGTAGGCTCGGTTACGGGCATCTTGCTTAAACCCGAAGTTGGGTCAAGCGTAAAACTACAGCTATCAATCAAGAGAGATTATGAGATACCTGTTGACTCGCGTGCGAAGATTGTAAATAATGGTCTTATGGGTGGTAAAGTTGTATATATCAACTTGGGTGACTCTAATACTCTAGTCGAGAGCAATGGAGTGATACCAGCTGTGACGGAGCCAGATATCTTCGAATTGGCGGGTAGTGAGTTTATGGACGTCAAGGAGCAGTTTGTTGATATGTCCAAGGAGTTGACGTTGACACTCAAGGGTATCAACGCACTCTTAGAGGCTAATAACAAGAGCATAAACTCAACACTAGAGCACCTTAGCGGTATTACAGCCACTCTCGACGAACTCTTAGCGAGTGAGCAGAGTAATATTCAACGTGCCGTAGGTGGCTTCGCTACTCTGGGTGAGACTCTATCGGGTAGCTCGCAGCGTATAGATAGCATCTTTGTTAATGTCAATGCCCTTACCACACAGCTCAACGAGGCAAATATTGCGGGGTCGCTAGAGTGTACTCTTACGGGGGTTAATAACCTTGTTGAGAGGCTCAACTCAAAGGAGGGCAGCATCTCTAAGGTACTCTACGATGATGCTCTATATGATAATTTAGCATCTGCTTCACTTAACCTCAGTACTCTGCTTGGGGATCTTCAAGTGCGCCCTTCGCGTTATGTGCACTTCTCTCTATTTGGTCGCAAGGAGCAGAAGAAGATGCGTAAAGCGCAGGAGCGTGCACATAAGGACTCTATAAAAATGGCTAAGGATAGATAATGATATATCCCAGTAATTTTGAGCAGAAGATCGGTTTTGATCGTCTTCGAGAGCAGGTAATATCTAAGTGTGTCACGCTAGGCGGTGAGCGCAAAGTTGCGGAGCAGTCGTTCGTGAGCGAGCAGCGTGTGATCGAGGAGCGACTTAATATAAGCCACGAGATGGTCGCCATGCTGCGTATGGAGCGCGGCTTCTCGGTGGGTGAGTACACAAATATTGATGGTGTCATCTCGAAACTGAGTATCGAGGGTAGCTTTTTGGACGTTGAGGAGGTTGTGGTGCTGCGACGTGCTCTTGATGCCGTCGGTGCAATAGTTCAGTTTATCGAGACTAAGGCGCAGGGTGGAGCTTATCCATCGCTTCATAGTCGAGGCGAGGGGGTCAATACTCTGCCGTGGATTGTTGCGCGCGTAGATGGTATCGTTGACCGTTTTAATAAGGTTAAAGATAACGCTTCGCCCGAGCTATTCGCTATTCGTCGCCAAATTAGAGACCAAGAGTCTCAACTATCAAAGAGGCTGCACCAGATTCTGGGAGCGGCTAAGGGGGCGGGGTATGTCGATGCCGATGCTATGATCTCGATACGTGATGGACGTGCGGTGATCCCCGTAGCGGCGGGTAATAAACGAAAGTTGCAGGGTTTTATCCACGACGAGTCGGCAACGGGAAAGACCGTGTATATCGAACCCGTGGAGGTTGTTCAGATAAATAATGAGTTGCGGGAGTTGGAGTATGCCCAAAGGCGCGAGATAGTGAAGATTTTAACGCTCTTTTCGGAGGAGGTGCGACCTCACCGCGAGAGCCTTGAGGTGGTGGACGACTACCTTAGCGATATGGATATGTACCGCGCTAAGGCGCAGTGGGCCATAGAGAATGAGTGTGTGAAACCTATCATCTCCAAAGATAACTGTGCGAGATTGATCTCGGCACGCCACCCAATATTGGCGCAGACTCTCAAGGCGCAGAAGCGCTCAATCGTGCCACTTGATCTGGTGCTCGATGCGCAGAAGCATATACTTGTGATCTCGGGACCTAACGCGGGTGGTAAGTCGGTATGTCTTAAGACGATGGGTATCGTGCAGTATATGTTTCAGTGTGGCTTTTTAGTCCCCGCTGCGGAGAATGTCGAGCTGCCGATCTTTGATTCACTCTACATTGATATCGGTGACGAGCAGTCGATAGACAACGACCTCTCGACCTACTCTTCGCACCTCTTGAATATGCGTAATATGCTCTCAGGGGCGTCGAGTAAGAGCTTGGTCTTGATTGATGAGTTTGGTTCGGGTACGGAGCCAGTCATAGGAGGTGCTATTGCCGAGGCGATCCTTGATAGGTTGTTGAGCCGTGGTTGTTATGGTGTTATCACCACCCACTACTCGAATATCAAATACTACGCCTCATCGACTGAGGGTATAGCCAATGGAGCTATGACCTTCGATGTTCAAAATATACGCCCTCTATTTAAGTTGGAGATGGGTAAGCCTGGTAGTTCGTTTGCGATTGAGATCGCGCGCAAGATTGGTCTTCCCGAAGATATTATACACTCAGCGAGCGAAAAGGCGGGAAATGATATGGTCAATATCGAGAAGCAGCTACGTGAGATCGCGCGCGACAAACGTTACTGGGAGCAGAAGCGTGCGCGCATACGTCTTACCGATCGTAAGGTCGAGGAGCTGGAGCAGAGTTATAGCGATAGCCTAGCGCGTATTCGTGCCGAGCGACAGGAGATAATACGAAAAGCTAAGGCGGAGGCTAAGGAGCTTATCGCCGAGGCAAACCGCCAGATAGAGGGTACAATAAAGACCATCCGTGAATCGCAGGCGGAGAAGGAGTTGACACGCCTAGCGCGTAAGGAGTTTGATGACTTCCGCAAGGGTGTCGAGGTCGCCCCCGAGGTGGAGGACCATAGCGAAGATGTGGCGCGCGAGATGGCTAAGCTAGAGCGTCGACGTCAGCGACGTGATGAGCGTAAGCGCGAGCAAGAGCAGAGGGGTGAGACCCCAAAGGTTGAGGAGGTTAAGCCAGCGCCTCGCGAGGTGACTGTTGGTGCGAAGGTGCGTATTGCGGGGCAGTTCACCGTAGGTGAGGTGCAGTCGATAAAGGGCAAAAAGGCACAGGTCGCCTTTGGGCAGATTTTGACAACTGTTAATAAGGAGTCGTTGGATGTGATCTCCAATGCCGAGTATAAACGAAATACACAGAGCGAGGTTGCTCGCACACGAATAAGTGTCGATATATCGTCGCGTAAGCTCAACTTCAAAGATAACATTGATGTGAGGGGGCAGCGCGCGCAGGATGCTCTGGAGGCGGTGCAGGACTTTATTGATGATGCCCTTATGGTGGGTGTTGGTTCTGTGGCTATACTTCACGGCAAGGGCACAGGGGCGCTTAAGGAGGAGATCCGCCGTTACTTGAGAACAATACCCGATATTGAACGTATCTCGGATGCTCATGCCGATAGGGGTGGCTCGGGAATTACGGTCGTCGAGTTTATGCAGTAGATATGAATTACAAATTATCACAAATAGCAGAGATCTGCGCAGGGGAGCACATTGGCGAAGACTTCACGGTTGATGGAGTTGTAACCGATTCACGCACATCACGAAGTGGTGAGTGTGTGTTGTTTGTTGCGATGCAAGGTGTCAATCATGATTCTCATCAATTTATTGGGGAGATGATGTCGAGGGGTGTTAATTCGTTCCTTATTGAGGATCGTAGCTTCGCGAGTGGCGAGGGTGGCTATGTTGTGGTTGAGAATAGTATCAGAGCGCTTCAACTTTTGGCAGCTCACTTTCGTCAAGGTTTTAGTGGCGAGGTGGTCGCTATAACGGGTTCCAATGGCAAGACAACAATTAAGGAGTGGATCGTCCAAAGCGTACCATCAAGTGTTAGACTCTTTCGCTCACCACGCAGCTACAATTCGCAGCTAGGGGTGGCGCTGTCGCTACTTATGGCGCGCGGTGATGAGGAGCTTATACTCATTGAAGCAGGTATATCGAGGTGTGGCGAGATGGCACGTCTTGAGGAGATGGTGCGCCCCACAACGGTGATATTTACCTCCATCGGTGATGCACACCAAGAGGGTTTTGCATCGTTGGAGAATAAGATAGAGGAGAAGATGATCTTGGCACGCCGAGCAAAAAGATTAATATATCATAGTGCGTACAGCGAACTTTGTGAGCAGCTGCCTTCGGGCGTAGAGTTGTGCGATAGTATGGAGAGTGGGGGAGACCCCGCACAGTGTAATAGGGAGATTGTGCAGTCGTTCTTTAGGGTTATGGGCTACGAGGTGTCCAACCTCTCACATGTGCGACCACTCGCCATGCGCCTAGAGCTTAGGGAGGGTATCAACGACTCGATTATAATAAATGACTCATATAGTGCCGATATCAACTCTCTGTCGATAGCTCTTGACCAACTGGAGTGGGTTGCCGCGGGGCGAAAAAAGACGCTTATCCTATCCGATATTCTTCAGAGTGGCGCTTCGTCCAAGGAGCTATACGCTCAAGTCTCTAAGATCATTAAGCGTGCGGGGGTTGACCTGTTGATTGGCGTGGGGGCTGAGATCTCTCAGTCGCACGATCTCTTTGATATGGACAGACTCTTCTTCCCATCGACCGCAGAGCTTTTAGCCTCGCTTCGTAGAGAAGATTACGCAGACCGAGCAATCTTGCTTAAGGGTAACCGAGAGTGTCGCTTCGAGAAGATAAGCCACGCCTTATCGAGCAAGAGCCACACCACAACTCTGGAGGTCGATTTGGATGCTATGGTGCATAACCTTAACTACTTCCGTTCGCAGCTATCACCGTCCACTAAGCTTACTGCGATGGTCAAGGCGTCGAGCTATGGAGCGGGGGATCAGGAGGTGGCGCGCCTATTGCAACACCATGGTGTTGACTACCTAGCTGTCGCCTTCTCGGATGAGGGGTGTAGGCTGCGCGAAGGTGGGGTGACGATGCCCATTATTGTCCTCAATGCCGATGATGGTAGCTTTGGGCAGATGATTGATTACGGTCTCGAACCCGAGATCTATTCGTTTAGCTCTTTGGAGAGCTTCGCCATGAGCGTGGAGCAACACCTAGAGCATGACTATCCAGTACACATTAAATTAGATACAGGCATGCACCGCTTAGGTTTTATGTCGCACGAGGTGGAGCGTCTTGTGGGTGAACTTAAGAGGTGGCGAGGTGTGGTGCGCGCGGCGACAATATTTTCGCACCTCAGCACTTCGGATATGCCAGAAATGGCGGACTATACCAAGGCTCAAGTGGAGCTTTTTGAGAAGATGACATCTCAGATCGAGGAGGCTCTGGGTTACTCGGTGACGTGTCATATAGCCAACTCTGCGGCTATCATAGATCACCCCGCAGCGCGACGAGATATGGTGCGCCTAGGTATTGGTCTCTATGGCTATGGCGTTGGTGAGGAGCACCTGCTGCCGATCTCAACACTCAAGAGCCGCATTGTGCAGTGCCGCGAACTAGAGGCTGGTGAGTGTGTGGGTTATGGTTGCGCAACAAAACTAGAGCGTCGTTCGGTGATTGCCACGATACCTATTGGCTATGCCGACGGTGTGGATCGCCGTCTGGGTGAGGGTGCGTGGAGTGTGGTTGTTGATGGCGAGAAAGCACCTACCGTAGGGCGTATCTGTATGGATAGCTGTATGGTGGATATAACAGATATCGAGGGCGCAGGAGAGGGTAGCGAGGTGTTGATCTTCTCATCGGAGGATGGTAACACAGTGCGCGACATGGCAAGAGTGCTCTCGACAATAACATACGAGATACTCACTTCGGTCTCTGCGCGAGTAAAGAGAATATATTTAAAAGAGTAATTTCTAAAGTAATGGAAAAAGGAACACTATACTTAATCCCATGTCCTATAAGCGACGAGACAGATGTTTGGGATGTGACACCCGCTGCAAATAAGCAGGTGATTGATTCGCTTGATTACTTTATAGTTGAGAACCTACGCTCAGCGCGACGTTTCCTCTCCAAAACCAAGATCGCGCGCACTATCGATTCGTTGGAGTTTCGTGAGTTGAGCGAGCACACCACCTCAGCGCATGAGGTGGAGCAGATGGTTGAGGCTATCGTTAAGGGACGTAGCGCGGGTGTTATCTCCGAGGCGGGAGTCCCTGCGGTTGCCGACCCTGGGGCGCTGGTCGTTGCGGAGTGTCATAAGCGCGGTGTGAGGGTTGTTCCTCTGGTTGGTCCATCGTCGATTATTATGGCGCTCATGAGTTCAGGGCTTAATGGTCAGAGCTTTGCGTTTAATGGCTATCTGCCGATCAAGGAGCCTGAGAGGTCGCGCGCGATACGTAACTTTGAGCGTCGAGCGATCAGTGAGCGCCAGTCGCAGCTCTTTATCGAGGCGCCTTATCGTAACGTTAAACTCTTCGATCAGCTGCTTGTGACTCTATCTGCTGAGGTGCATCTAACTCTAGCTATTGATATCACTTCGCCCGATGAGTTTATTAAGACTCTAACTGTCAAGCAGTGGAAGTCGACACCTAAGCCAGAGATGAATAAGAGACCGACAATATTTATTATTGGATAAGAATGGTCTCTAATTTGTTGTATATAAAGTAAAAGATAATTATAAAAGATAAGAAATGGCATCACAAGAGGTTAACAACCAGGAATTTAAGCAAGAAGAAGAGGTAGCGCAAGAGGTTAACGAGACCACCGAAGAGCAAACTTCGCAAGACAATATGTCAGAGCCAGAGGCTCAAGAGCCTGTCGCAAGTGACACTTTGGCAGAGGAGATTGATTGGAAGGATAAATTTTTGCGTCTACAAGCAGAGTTTGATAACTATCGTAAGCGTACGCTCAAGGAGAAGATGGATTTGGTGCAGAGCGGTGGTAGCGACGTGTTGAAGGCTATTTTACCTATCGTTGATGATATAGACCGTGCGCAAGTAGCGATGCAGAAGAGTGACGATATTGAGGCTCTTCGTGCAGGAGTAGATCTTATAGCTATTAAGTTCAAGGAGATACTCAAGCAGCGTGGCGTAGTACAGATCGAGGCTATCGGCTGTGAGTTGGATGTAGACCACCACGAGGCGGTGGCTCGTTTTGCTGCGGGCGAGGAGAATAAGGGTAAGATTATTGATGTTGTGGAGCAGGGGTATATGCTTTCAGACAAGGTTTTACGTTTCGCTAAGGTTGTCGTAGGAGAGTAATAAGATGGCAGAAAAGAGAGATTTTTATGAGGTGTTGGGTGTCTCAAAGAGCGCCAATGCCGACGAGATAAAGAAGGCTTATCGCAAGGCAGCCATTAAATTTCACCCAGATAAAAATCCTGGTGATAAAGGTGCCGAGGATAAATTCAAGGAGGCTGCCGAGGCGTATGATGTGCTCTCGGATGAGCAGAAGCGTTCGCGCTACGATCAGTTTGGTCACGCAGGAATGGGTGGCGCAGCGGGCGGTGCAGGTGGCTACGGTGGCTACGGCGGTGGCGGCTTCTCGATGAATGATATATTTTCGCAGTTTGGTGATATCTTTGGAGGTCACTTTGGTGGCGGTGGCTTCTCGGGAGGTTCATACTCGCGCGGTGGTCAACGTGTTAATCGCGGTAGTGATATCCGTATCAAAGTAAAGCTAACCTATAAGGAGATCGCTGAGGGTGTAACCAAGAAGCTTAAAATCAGCAAGCAGGTGGCGTGTGATAAGTGCGGTGGTACGGGAGCTAAGGACTCTTCGTCGTACTCGACGTGTCACACTTGTAATGGCTCGGGTTATGTTATGCGTGTAGAGAATTCATTCTTTGGTCGTGTTCAAACCCAAGGAGTCTGTCCTACGTGTGGCGGCTCGGGTAAGGTGATAACTGAGAAGTGTGATAAATGTTCTGGTAATGGAACACTTAAGGGCGACGAGGTTGTAGAGATCAAGATCCCAGCAGGTGTTGGTGAGGGTATGGTTCTTAACGTTGCAGGTAAGGGTAACGCAGCACTTCACGGAGGTGTGAATGGCGACCTTCAAGTTGTTATTGAGGAGGAGCGTAATCCAGACCTAGTGCGTGATGGTAACGACCTTATCCACAACCTCAATATCACTATCACAACCGCTATTCTGGGCGGTACTGTCGAGGTTCCAACTGTCGATGGACGTGCTAAGATCAAGATCCCTGAGGGTACTCACGCAGGCAAGGTTTTGCGCCTTGCGGGTAAGGGTATTCCAGACGTTAATGGTTATGGCAAGGGAGATATTTTGGTGGTTGTTGATATTACAATCCCATCTAAATTATCATCCGAGGAGCGTCGTTTGGTTGAGAAACTCGCTGAGATGCCAGCCTTCAAGAAGGTGGAGAGTGTAAAAAATCAGAATATTTTTGAGAGAATGCAGAACTTTTTTCGTTAATTTGCGAAAATAATAATAAAAAAATCCATGGCAGGCTTTACCCCTTTCAAACGTCACGCAAATAAATTCAACTATACGCCACGTCACTATGACCCCGCTAAGGAGGCTCGTGAGCAGAGGCGTGCGGAGATGCGTGGGCAGCGAAGAGATGAGCATGCGGGGGATAACACAGGTGATGCGTCATACACCCCAGGGCAATATATTCGCTCTAGCCGCGATGCGAGGGGTGAGCGCAGACGTGAAGCGCAGAGGGGAGGACGCCGCAAGGTGTGGATCTCCTTTGCTATTATTGCGCTGCTCTTTGTCTTTGGTTCGATGCTCTACCCTAAGCTATTGGTTCTCTTTGGGCTTACTGAGACTAAGAGTGCCGTGGAGCAGACCATAAGCGTAGAGGAGGAGTTTAACCCCATGGCGCCAATAATCATTGTTCCTAACGATTATAAGGAGGAGTAGTGGATCATGGCGGATGTAATTAGACTTTTAAGTGAGAGGGTAGCCAACCAGATCGCCGCTGGTGAGGTTGTGGTACGTCCTGCCTCTGCCCTTAAGGAGCTGTTGGAGAATGCGATTGATGCAGGTGCTGATGAGATAGCGGTGAATTTCAGAGGAGGGGGTCACGAGTTATTGCAGATTGTGGATAACGGCTGCGGTATGTCGCCTAACGATGCACGTTTGGCGTTTGATCGTCACGCTACAAGTAAGCTAAAAAAAGCTGACGATATCTACGCGCTACATACCTTTGGTTTTAGAGGTGAGGCACTTGCTGCTATCTCGGCAGTCTCGGAGGTGGAGTTATACACTCGTCGCGAAGAGGATGAGATAGGAACTCATAGCGTTGTTAAGGCGGGGCGCTTTATTTCGCAGAGTCCTGCGATGTGTGAGCGTGGAGCCAATTTTGTGGTGCGTAACATATACCAAAATGTCCCTGCGAGGCGACGTTTTGCCGATAATGACAATAAAGCCGCAGGGCATATAAAGGCGGAGTTCAAGTATGTTGCACTCTGCTATCCTCAGATACGCTTTGAGTTATACTCCAACGATGCACCCATCTATAATCTAGCTCCAAATACTCTGGCAGGAAGGATCGTTGACCTTATAGGTCGCTCGATTAAGAACAATCTTTTGGAGATCCATGCCGACACATCAATCGTCAAGATTCACGGTTATATAGGTCGTCCCTCTTCGGCAAAGAAGAGTAATACGGATCAATACTTCTATGTCAATGGGCGATACTTTAAATCTTCAGCCTTAGCCAAGGCGATACTTAAGGGGTATGATAAATTAATTGTTCAAGGGTATAATCCATCGTTCTTTATCTTTTTGGAGGTTGCTCCCGACCGTGTAGATGTTAATGCTCACCCCCAAAAGATCGAGGTTCAGTTTGCTGATAATGATGCTATATGGCAGATTCTAAATGCAGCAACCCGCGAAACATTAGCCAAAACGGGCGCGATGCCGATGATGGAGTTTGACCAAGAGGCATCGTTGGATATCCCCGTGGCGCAGCCAGGTGTTGAGTATGAAGTACCTAAATCCTTCTCGGAGGAGGCGTACAACCCCTTTGATATGAATTATATAGATACGGCAGCGGTGAACCCCAATGACGATTTTGCTGGTTTTGATATGCCTTTAGCGGGTAAGAGCGCACCTCGATCCACGTCTCGAGGCGTTTCATCCCAAAGCAAAGGGCTTATGGATAGCGGGTATGAGGTTGTTGAGGCGTTCGAACATGAGGGTTCTGCTTTGAATGGTTTCGACTCCGAAGAGGTTGCATCCGCGGCTTTTGCTTCGGACGAGATTGCTTCGCATAGCTTTAATACAATGAGTTATGATGATGGCGCGCAGAGCGAATTTGAGATCGTTGAGTCTCAAGGTGAGGAGCCTCAGACTCTATTGAGTGAGGCGTTTGTCGCACAGCCTCAAAAACTGGAGGGTGCAATAGCGCTGGATGGTGGGTATATAGCTTCGCGCGTGGGTCGGGAATTGGTCTTTATAGATAGTCGGCGTGCTCGAGAACGTATGCTCTACGACCACTATATGAAGATCCTTAGCTCGGGGGCAACCTACTCTCAGCATCTTCTATTTCCTGTGCGCTTGACGCTCTCAAATGATGAGTATGACAAGATGCAGGAGCACAGCATAGAGTTCGCTGCTTTGGGCTTTGATGTTGAGTACCGTGGCGATGGAGTCATTGAGGTGAGTGCTACGCCAGCCGATATCTCGACACAAGAGATAGATACTCTTCTCTATGAATTGATACACCTGCTAGATGATCCACATGATCTGGAGCAGGAGAGACTGCGTCGTCTCTCGGCGGTGATGGCTAAGGCGGGTGTGCGCAACACACCAAAGAGCCTCAGTGCGGAGTCCGCCTTGGAGATAGTAGAGGCGCTCAACGCAAACGGAATGGTGGAGTACACCCCACAATCGAAACCTATTTTCTGGCGCGTGGGAGCCGAAGAAATAAAGATAAAACTAGGATAATTAGATAGCTTTTTATACATTTGTAAAATATGATTAATCGACTCAATCGCATGGCACCTCCCGTGGTGCTTAACCTTATAATTATTAACTGCTTGGCGCTAATGGCGTCGACACTGTTTCCTATAATATATAATTACCTTGCACTTTTTAATATAACCTCTCCAGGGTTTAAGTTATATCAGGTGATTAGTTATATGTTTCTGCACGCTGACCTTACGCACCTCTTTTTCAATATGTTTGCTCTGTGGACTTTTGGTCGCACGCTAGAGTACGCTTTGGGTTCGCAGCGTTTTTTGACATACTATATGGCGTGTGGTGTTGGAGCGGGTCTCTTGCAGTTAGTGGTGGGGTTATTCTCTCCATTTGCAATCACTGTCGGTGCATCGGGTGCGGTCTTTGGACTGCTGCTCGCCTTTGGAGTGTTGTACCCCAACGCTGTGATTATGTTGCTTATACCACCAATTCCAATTAAGGCTAAGTGGTTCGTTATAATCTATGGTTTACTAGAGTTGGCTCTTGGTGTGAGGGGCGGAGCTGGTGATAATGTTGCCCATTTTGCTCACCTTGGAGGTATGATCTGGGGTGCGATACTTCTATTGTATTGGAGGATGAGGGGCTTTATTCGTTTTTAAAACTCACGTTAAAGTTATGGGAGATAGTAGCTACAACCACTATGGAGGTGTTAAAAAACGCCGTTCGTTTATAGGGATTATTCTTAGTGTCATAATGACGCTAGTCTCTATTGTGGCTTTTTTGTCTCTCTCTCTAACACTCGTGGCTCCCTACTTCCCGCCAACAACATGGTGGCTATTCTCGGTATTGGGGCTGCTCGCGCCTATAATATACGTTGTTAATTTGGCTATTGCGCTTCTGCTAATTATTAGGTGGAGGTTGATACTAGCAACCCCCATTATTATACTTCTGGTAATAGGCGGCTTCAAAGTGTCTCGTTTTGCAAATATGGATAGTCAAAACCACTATGCTCCGAGTAACCATCGAGGGGCAATAAAGGTGATGACATACAATGTGAGACAGCTAATTAACGAGGATCGAGAGCGGTCGACTACCCAATTAATGGAGTTCGTAGATAGTATCGCCCCTGATATACTATCTCTTCAGGAGCTTCCTGCCAGTAGATTTAACTCTCAGTTGTCTAGCCGTTTGAGTGGTTATTACCGTGTAAATAAAACGGACTTGGGGCTTTATAGCCGATTCCGAATTATAGACCATGGTCCCGAGGTAGAGAAGGGGGTGAGGCAGAAATATTTCTGGGCTGATCTTTTGATTGGGGAGGACACAGTGAGGCTGTTTAACTGTCATCTTCAAACAACAACAATTAAGGCGGAGGATAGCCGCTACATCACAAGCATCGGTTTTATCGGCGACACACTTCGAGAGAAGCGTCTCTACGATATGATTAGCCGTTTTTCGAGCAGCTCGGCGCAGAGAGTGCGGCAGGTGGATGAGTTGAGTGAGATGATCGCAGAGTCACCCTATATGACTCTTGTGTGCGGTGATTTTAATGATACCCCCATGTCGTATGCTTATGAGAAGATATCGCGAAATCTAAACGATGCTTTCTGTGAGCAGGGTAGCGGCTACTCTCATACATTCCGTGGATTCTTCAATATGTTGCGTATTGACTATATTCTCGCAAGCGAAGGTATCTCTTTTGAGAGCTATTTCGTCGATTGCGATGTCACGCTCTCGGACCATTTACCAGTAATTTCTCACATTAAAATAGAAAAGAAACCATGATTTTAGACTCTTTTAAAAATGCTCACCTCTACTACAATGTATCGTCACGCATGGAGCGTGCCTTTGAATTAGTTTCGAAAGTTGACTTGGCATCGCTTGAGGCGGGGCGTCACGATCTTGAAGGGGATGAAATATTTGTAAATATTATGGAGCTTGACCTCAAGAAGGAGAGCGACGCGAAGCTCGAGATACACAATAAATATGCTGATATTCAGATCCTTATCACAGGTGAAAGCGAGGGCTTCGGATGGAGCGAGAGAGCCGATGTGTGTAAGCCGCTCGGTGAGTTTGACGAGGCTAAAGATGTTCAGTTCTTCGATGATAAGGCTCAGACGATATACACCCTTAAGGTTGGACAGTTTACAATTTTGTTGCCCGAGGATGCCCATGCTCCAATGATTGGCGAGGGACATATCAAGAAGGCTATTGTAAAAGTACTGCTATAAATCATAATTTATAGCTAAAAATCGACCATAAAGTTGTGAATTTCAATAAAAAGTTCGTAACTTTGTGGTCGATTTATTTTTAAATATTGTAAATCACTAATTTTAAACACTTTAACGAGCGATTGTATCGCAAACAAATTCCACAATGGAAGGAAAAAATTTTATCGTGAACGAAGAGTTCGACTGGACAGCATTTGAGAATGACTTAGGCGTTTATAACCAACCTAAGGAGGAGATAGAGAGTGCTTATGACCAAACATTGTCAAAGATCGCAGTAGGCGAGGTTGTTGACGGAACCGTTATCGGCGTTACTAAGCGCGAGGTTGTTGTTAATATCGGCTACAAGAGCGAGGGTATCATCTCAATTTCAGAGTTCCGCTACAACCCAGAGATCGCAGTAGGCGATGTTATCGAGGTTTACGTAGAGTCTGCAGAGGATCGTAATGGTCAGTTGGCTCTTTCACACAAGAAGGCTCGTCAGCTTAAGTCTTGGGATCGTGTTAACGAGGCTTTGGAGAACGACGAGATCATCAAGGGTTACATCAAGTGCCGCACTAAGGGTGGTATGATCGTTGACGTATTTGGAATCGAGGCTTTCTTGCCAGGTTCTCAGATCGACGTGAAGCCAATCCGCGACTACGATATATATGTTGATAAGACTATGGAGTTCAAGGTTGTTAAGATCAACCAAGAGTTCCGCAACGTTGTTGTCTCACACAAGGCTCTTATCGAGGCTGAGTTGGAGGCTCAAAAGCAAGTTATCATGTCTAAGCTCGAGAAGGGTCAAATTCTTGAGGGTACAGTTAAGAACATCACATCATACGGTGTATTCATCGACCTTGGTGGCGTAGATGGTCTTATCCACATCACAGACTTGTCTTGGGGTCGCGTAAGCCACCCAGAGGAGGTTGTAACACTTGACGAGAAGATCAACGTTGTTATCCTTGACTTCGATGATGCTAAGAAGCGTATCGCTCTAGGTCTTAAGCAACTTACTGCTCACCCATGGGAGTCTCTAAGCTCAGAGCTTCAGGTCGGTGACAAGGTTAATGGCCGTGTTGTTGTAATGGCTGATTATGGTGCTTTCGTAGAGATCGCTCCAGGTGTAGAGGGTCTTATCCACGTATCTGAGATGTCTTGGAGCCAGCACCTTCGTTCTGCTCAGGACTTCATGAAGGTAGGTGACTCTGTTGATGCAGTGATCCTTACTTTGGACCGCGAGGAGCGCAAGATGTCTCTTGGTATCAAGCAACTTACTCCAGATCCATGGGATGGAATTGAGACTAAGTACCCAGTAGGTGCTAAGTGTGATTCTAAGGTTCGTAACTTCACTAACTTCGGTGTCTTTGTTGAGATCGAGGAGGGTATCGACGGACTTATCCACATCTCAGACCTTAGCTGGACTAAGAAGGTTAAGCATCCAGGAGAGTTCACTTCAGTAGGTGCTCCTATCGAGGTTGTAGTTCTTGAGATCGACAAGGATAATCGTCGTCTTAGCCTAGGACACAAGCAGTTGGAGGAGAATCCATGGAATGAGTACGAGGGTCAATTCGCAACAAATACAATCGTTGAGGGTACAGTAACTGAGGTTAACGACAAGGGTGCTGTGGTATCTTTGGGCGAGAACGTTGAGGGATTTGCTCCATCACGTCAAGCAGTGAAAGAGGATGGATCAGCTGTTAAGGTTGGCGAGACTCTTCAGTTCAAGGTTATCGAGTTCTCTAAGGCTACAAAGCGTATTACACTTTCACACACTCGTATCTTTGAGGATGTTAAGCGCGTAGAGGCTGCTGCTGAGAAGGCTGAGAAGAGAGCTGCTGCTGATGCAACAAAGTCTACTGTAAAGAAGCTTAACGCATCTGTTGAGAAGAGCACATTTGGTGATATCTCAGGTCTAGCAGAGCTTAAGGCTGCAATGGAGAAGAACCAGAAGTAATTCTGAAATTCATAGGCGAGGGTCGAGTTCCTTGAGAATTTAGCCTCTTGGCATTTCAAAAAAGTGGATGAGATGACAGAAATGTTATCTTGTCCACTTTTTTTTGAATATTTTATAGTTAAGATATCTATACTAATAAATTTTTTTATTAAATTTGCGCTGTTGCTATGTGCCATTTTTAGAGATGTAACATAGTGCAAAAAGATGTAAGTTTAATTCATTTCATTAAATACAAAAGTAAAATTATGGTATCTTACAAAGAACTTGGTCTTGTAAACTCTAAGGAGATCTTCAAGAAAGCATTTGAGGGTGGTTACGCTATCCCAGCATTCAACTTCAACAACATGGAGCAGATGCAGGCAATTATTCAGGGTTGTGTTGAGGCATCTTCACCAGTAATCCTTCAGGTATCTTCTGGTGCTCGTAACTACGCTAACCAGACTCTTCTTCGCTACATGGCTCAAGGAGCTGTTGAGTATGCTAAGGAGTTGGGAAAGAATATTCCAATCGTATTGCACCTTGACCACGGTAACTCATTCGAGTTGTGCAAGAGCTGTGTAGATATGGGATTCTCTTCAGTTATGATCGATGGTTCACACCTTTCATACGAGGATAACGTAGCTCTTACAAAGAAGGTTGTTGAGTATGCACACGCACACGACGTAACTGTTGAGGGTGAGCTAGGAGTATTGGCTGGTGTTGAGGACGACGTTTGCGCTGAGCACCACACATACACTGAGCCAGATCAAGTTGAGGATTTCGTAAGCAAGACAGGTGTTGACTCACTTGCTATCTCAATCGGTACTTCACACGGTGCTAACAAGTTCAAGCCAGAGCAGTGTACTCTTAACGCTGACGGTGTCTTGGTTCCACCAGCACTTCGTTTTGATATCCTTAAGGAGATCGAGAAGCGTATCCCTGGATTCCCAATCGTACTTCACGGTGCTTCTTCTGTACCACAAGAGTACGTAGCTGAGATCAACGCTAACGGAGGTGCTTTGAAGGATGCTATCGGTATTCCAGAGTCACAACTTCGTGAGGCTGCAGCTAGCGCAGTATGTAAGATCAACATCGACTCAGATGGTCGTTTGGCTATGACTGCTGCTGTACGTCGCGTATTTAACTCTAACCCAGCTGAGTTCGACCCACGTAAGTACTTAGGTCCAGCTCGTGACGAGTTGAAGAAGCTTTACAAGCACAAGTGCGAGAACGTTCTAGGTTCTGCTAACCGCGTAGAGTAATCACTCACACAAGTTAGTGTCCCTTTAGGACGCAGAAAATACCCCAGCCTTACAATATAAAGGTTGGGGTTATTTTTTTATGTTAGCTCCGCGGGGAGCACCCCGCCGCTGCCCGCGCAGGGCAGTCCGCGGATTGTAGTATTGTTCTCGCCCTCCCTCCTAAAAAGCGATTTTTACGCTTGCGAGAAAATCGCTCAGAGGGCGTTGGTTCGCCAGAACCAAAATTTGTTGTGTGTAATTCTGAGGACTGTCTCCGACGGGCGGGGTGCTCCCCGCGGAGCTATGATTTTGTAGCGGTTTGGTTTAAGAACTGCGTTCTACAATAAAAAGTGTTAGATAATTATCTCAAATAAATTTGGATAACCAAACCGTGTTGAGCGTTTAGAGTTTTGCGGTTAATGTCAAATGTCAAGAAACTAACCGCTTAACACTTAACATTAAACACTCAACACTCAACACTCAACGCTGAACACTTCGCTTGTTGAGCAAACGGATGTTTGCGTCTGTGTGGTTATAGAAATATAGGGGACAAGCCCCACTTGAATCCCCTATTTTATATAACCGCAATAAATCAAGAATTGATTTATGAGCAATCGCTACAAAAGTAAATGGGAGCTTGCTCCCCGCCCGTCGGCGTGAGACAGTAAGAGGCAATACTAAGAATGCCGCCGCCCGCGTAGGGCAGTAAGAAGCAGTAAGAAACTGTTCGTGCGTTATAACCTTAGAACGGTAGATCGTCCGCATCGTCGGCTGGTGGAGCGACAACTGCGGGGGCTGCGGGGCTGCTTTGAGGCTGCGCGCTTTGTGCTGGGGCGTTGTTGTCGCCTTTGCGTCCAAGGAGCTTCAGATCGTTACCTATGATCTCGGTTGTGAACTGCTTAACGTTATCCTTGTTCATCCACTCGCGTGTGCGGAGTACTCCTTCGATATATATCTGAGAGCCTTTATGTATGTAACGGTCTGCGACATCTGCTAGCCCGCGCCATAGTATTACGGTATGCCACTCGGTGTGCTCTTTAACCTCGTTGGTTTGACGGTTGGGTATGCGCTCAGTTGTCGCTAGGCGTATGCGTGCCACTTTGGCTCCGCTCTCAATGGTGCGCACTTCAGGCTCTGCGCCTACATTGCCTACAAGTATTACTTTGTTTATCATAGGTAGAAAATATAAAACTTAAATAGTTTCTTACAGTGATTTTATCATCTCGGTAAATAGTTTCGACATCTTAGTGGCTGCCTTAGCCCCTTGAAGTTGTACATCCTCGTGGTCTGCGATCTCGTTGCTTAGTCCGCAGTTGGTGATAACGGATACTCCAAAGACGGGGATCGACATGTGGCGTGCAACGATCACCTCGCTCACTGT
>JBCQVD010000141.1:0-3462 GCA_047173405.1 Rikenellaceae bacterium | reverse complement strand
TAACATTCGAGGTGCAGCGGATCGCGCCAGTAGACTCCCACGCGATGGAAACCCTCGCGCCATATTGTCCCCTTGCCATCCTTATGCCACGTCCCAGGGTCTTGGGGTTGGTAGTCGGTAAACGGCTTGCGGATAAATACATGGTGGCTGATATGTATCCTATCGGCTCCATAGCCTCCATTATCACGATCTGCGCCATACGCCTCGATGATGTCGATCTCCTGAGTGTCGTCGGGACTCAACATCCAGACATTTGAAGCCATCGTTGAGTTAGCGATCTTGGCATACGCCTCGATATATGCAGGATACTTAACACGCTGCTTCACACCAGTAATACAACCCGTGTATGTCGCTTGGCGCTGCACTACGTCACCACTCTTTTTGATGGGGACATTCATCATCTTAGCTCCCTTAGGGCGCGATGTATGTATCTCGAGGAAGCCATCCCTAACCCTCACATGGTCGTACTGCCAAAGGGTCGGAGTTGGACCGCTCCACCTGCCGTGGTAGTAGTTGCGCCACTTACCCCCGAAGGTGGTTAGCTCGTTCGTAGGTTCGTAGGTGTAGTTAAACTCGTCGGATTGAGGGTGTAGAACCCACCTCTTGCCTTCGGGTTGCTCAACGGGAACCGTGTAGCTCTCTAGCGCAAAGCAAGAATCTGTGGGCTTCGCAGCACCACAGATTCCAACTGTCACTAAAAGAGCGAATGATAAACTTGCTCCTTTCATATATTTCTACTCTGTTTTAATCGTTACACTTTGAGGCTTCAGACCTGCCGATGTAGCTACAATATTCGCTACCCCCTTGACTCCATCCTTAGACTCTACGATAAGCATACACATGCCGCTGAAAGCCTTACGCTTAGGCTGTTGGAAAGACTCCAACGACGTAGCATCGCCATTGCCCACCGCCTTGAAAGAGGCAGCTCCCGAGACCTTAAAGTTGATAAGGTTATCGGCATTAGGACAGAGATTACCATCCTTATCCTCGACCCTTACGGTGATGTAGCTTAGATCCTTACCGTCGGCTGAGATTGTCTGACGATCGGGAGTAAGTGTAATACGTGCAGGCTTGCCCGCTGTGGTCATTGTGGTGGTTGCAACTACGCGACCCTCGATATAAGCCTTAACCTCAAGCGTTCCTGCCTCGTATGGCACATCCCACGACAGACGGTATGGCGAGTCGAAGGTTGTAGGTTTGTAGTTGTTGAACTTAACATGTAGCTGAGTCTTATCAACACCCTTCACCCTCTTGCCTAGCGACTTACCGTTAAGGAATAACTCCGCCTCCTCGCAGTTAGTGTAGACATAGACAGGGATATCCATGCCCTTCGTCCAGTTCCAGTGAGGCAACACATGCACCATAGGGCGCTTGCTCCATTGGCTCTGGTAGAGGAAGTAGCGATCCTTTGGTAGACCACACAAATCCACTGTTCCGAAGTACGACGAGCGTGATGGCCAATCATCATTCCAATATCCGTTAGTGCTATTATCACGACCTCCGTAAGGTGTTGGCTCACCCAAGTAGTCAAAACCAGTCCACACGAATTCACCCATGATGTGAGGGTTCTGCTCCTGGAAGAAGAACTCTACATCGGGTGGATATGCCCACGGTGGACCTATAAGGTCGTAGCTTGTAACCTGCTTCGACTCATGTTTAGCGTACTTCTCTATTGGGAGGTGGTAGACACCGCGGCTACTAGTGCAAGATGATGTCTCCGAACCGTAGAGTAGTAGGTCGGGATAGTTCTTATGCACAGGCTCGTAGACCGCTGGCATATAGTTCATACCCGCTATATCAACCTGCTGCGCCATATTGTTGTCGTAGGGCGCTGGGTAGTAGTTGAATCCCGCAGTGCTAGGACGCGTAGGGTCCATCTCGCGACAGAGTGCCGCTAGACGACGAGCCTCAACAAAGCCCTGCTTCTTATCGTTCTGCTCAAGGATCTCATTACCGATGCTCCACATAACGATAGATGGGTGGTTGCGCTCGCGCATGATGTACTCCTTAACATCACGCTCGCTGCACTCATCATAGTAGAGGTGGTAGCCATTCTCGATCTTGCCCTTGCGCCACTCATCATATATCTCGCTCACAACCAAGATACCCATCTCGTCGCATAGCTCCAAGAAGCCAACAGCAAAGGGGTTGTGCGTTGTGCGCACTGCATTGACGCCCATATCGAGCATCATCTGCAACTTACGCTCATCGGCACGACGATTATACTCGCCACCGAGTGGTCCATTGTCGTGGTGCAAACAGACACCATTGAAGCGCATCTTCTCGCCATTGAGGAAGAAGCCCTCGCGCGTGAACTCGATGTGGCGCACTCCAAAGCGCGAAGCGAAGGTGTCGACAACCTTGCCGCCCGACAACACTTTAGTCTCAACTGTATAGAGGTTAGGCTTGCGGAATCCCCACAGCACAGGGTTCAAGATATTGGTATAAACAACACCGCTGGCGCTCTTGCCCGCCTCAACAGAGACTTCGCCACTAACCTTAGCTGCAACCTTGCCATCCATACCCTTGATAGTGTGCTCAACGGTAAACTTACCAGCACTATTAGAGCCATTGACAACCGTTGTCTCTAGCTGAACCACAGCCTTATGCGCAGTGGCAGTAGGTGTTGTGATATATACGCCGTGGCGGTCAACATGGACACTTTCGTCGACTTTAACCCACACATCGCGATAGATACCAGCTCCTGGGTACCATCTTGATGATAGGTCACGAGGGGTCAGCTTCACCGCCAACACATTCTCGCCACCATAGTTAAGGTGCTTCGAGAGGTCGACCTCAAAACCGATATATCCGTAGGCGTGCTCACCCACTTTGGTGCCGTTGATAAAGACCTGAGCCTCGCTCATAGCACCCTCAAAGTCTATCCTCACGACCTTGCCCTGCCACTCCTTGGGGGCGGTAAAGCTCTTGCGGTACCATCCTGTACCGTGAAAAGGAAGCCCACCACAACGGGCGTTATACTTCTCAGAAAAGGGACCTTCGATAGCCCAGTCGTGGGGAAGGTCTAGTTGGCGCCATGCCGAATCGTCAAACTTTAAAGTCTCTGCCCCCTGCGCCTCTGCATTAAAGAAGCGCCACTGAGCATTGAAAGATTCGCCATCTGCTGCAAAAACAGAAGTAGTGAAGAGTAGTGATAATACCCCTAGGCTCCACTTCAAAAGGTTCGTCATAATTTAAATTTTAGTTTATTTAGGAGCGCACGAAACAGTTTTCGTTTCTTACACTCCCCTATTTAAGTTGCGGAGGTAAAGATAACAAAAAATTATTGATTTCCAAAAATCACCACCCGCAAAACCCAGAAAAAGAGCCACTACACAGAGCTAAGTAGTGTAAAATAATTATTGGTGTGTTTTTAAGAGTACTATTGGAGATGAGATTTTTTGCTATTAAATTGAAAATATAGTGGTTCTACATTGAGATTTAATTGTGAAAAATATCACT
>JBCQVD010000035.1:0-19635 GCA_047173405.1 Rikenellaceae bacterium | reverse complement strand
ACTCTCACACCGTTACGGCTGATTTTATCTGTATATGTAGGACCTATACCCTTACCCGTGGTTCCTATCTTCGCAGCACCTTTAGCAGCCTCATTAGCTGCGTCGAGAGCACGGTGTGTAGGCAAAATAAGGTGTGCCTTCTTAGATATATAGAGACGCTTCGTAAGGTCATGACCACTCTTAGCCAAAGCCTCAGCCTCCTCGCGGAAGAGGATTGGGTCGAGCACGACACCGCCACCAATAATATTTATCTTATCACCTTGGAAGATTCCTGAAGGTATCGAGCGAAGGATATACTTCTCGCCATTAAACTCTAGTGTGTGACCAGCATTAGGTCCACCCTGAAAGCGAGCTACAACCTTATAAGATGGAGTCAGTACATCAACAACCTTACCTTTACCCTCGTCGCCCCATTGCAACCCAAGAATCACATCTACTTTTTTCATTTTCTATTAATGTAATAAATTGTTTTAAGCCTTTATGCGCAAAGCAAACGTTTTGCCCCCAAAGATATAAAAATAAATTGGTTATTTAGCGTATTTAAATAAAATTTTAACATTCACGCATAATAATACCCAACCTTCGGCATTTTTAGCAGATGGTTGGGTCTATTATTTGCTACTGTCAGAGGAGGCACAATTTTGGAGATCCCCCAGTATAAGATATATTTTATTTAGAAACTGTTAACAGTTTCTTAGTCTAAAAATCGTCGTCGTTGAATTGTGAACGATCATCATCTTCGTCATCCGCGTCGCCTAGAGACTCATCGCCATCCTTCATCTCGTCTCCGAAGAGATCCTTGTCATCATCTCCCTTTCCGTCAATCTTCGCATCAATCTTCACGTCAATCTTCACAAGATAATCCGCCTCCTCGGTAGAGAGCGATACTGCATAGAAAAAATCTCCATTGGGCTTATCAATTCTCATCATCTCGTCCGAAAAACCTAATGGATACTTCTCTTTCAGCGCTGCCTGAAGATCCGCGGGGAGGTTATTATAACTTGTTACTAGGCGTCTTTTGGGTGCTTTGTTTGGTGTCATCACTACTTACTTAAATCTTGGTGTTCTTAAATTTTCTGCAAGTATACACAAAATTTGAATATTGTTAAAATCTATAAAAAAAAATTGCGAATATTTTTCACTTTGCCCGAAAAACGCTACCTTTACAAGCGCTATACAAATATATAATGGAAGAGGAGTTCACACGAATAGATAAACACCAGACAAACACTGAGTCACAAACGACTTTGGGCACAACAGTAAAACTCAGGGTTGAGGAGTTGCGAAAAAATCTAAACTTTCACAACCAGAAGTACTATGTTGAGAATGCGCCCGAGATCTCGGACTACGAGTTTGACATGATGCTCCGCGAGCTTCAGGAACTCGAGAGAGAACACCCCGAGCTTGCCGACATAAACTCTCCATCGAGACGTGTGGGCAGTGACCTCACGAGCGAGTTCCAGAGCGCTAAGCACCGCTACGCCATGCTCTCGCTGAGTAACACCTACACCATGGAGGAGCTTAGCGATTTTATTCGTAAGGTGAACGACGAGGTCGGGGATGTTAAGTTTGTATGCGAACTTAAATTTGACGGCACAGCCATCTCCTTAACATACGAAGATGGCGCTCTCACGCGTGCCGTAACGCGTGGTGATGGTGTAACGGGTGACGATGTAACGGCTAATGTGCGAACTATTAGGTCTGTACCTTTAGTGCTCCTTGGTGAGGAGTACCCGCCGCTCTTTGAAATTAGAGGCGAGATCCTTATGCCCTACGCCTCTTTCGAGAGGTTAAACGCCGAGCGAGAGGCGGCAGCAGAGAATCCATTTGCTAACGCTCGCAACGCAGCAGCAGGAAGCCTTAAGCAGCAATCATCAGCTGTGGTGGCTAAGAGAGGTTTAGATTGTATGCTCTACCAGATAGTTGGCGACAGTCTACCCTACAACTCTCATTGGCAATCACTAGAGGCTGTAAAAAAATATGGTTTTAAGGTCTCTGAGTGTCGCAAGCTATGCTCTACACTCAGCGAAATAGAGGAGTTTATTGCATACTGGGACAAGGAGCGCGCCAACCTACCCTTTGCTACCGATGGTGTTGTCGTCAAAGTAGACAGCTACTCCGCACAACGGGAATTAGGCTTCACTGCCAAGGCTCCGAAGTGGGCTGTGGCTTACAAGTTCAAAGCTGAACAGGCGTTAACAAAACTTACGAGCGTCGACTTTCAGGTGGGGCGCACAGGGGCGATAACCCCCGTTGCCAACTTAGAGGCTGTGCCGCTCGCTGGAACAACAGTTAAGAGGGCGTCGCTGCACAATGCCGAGCAGATCGCGGCACTCGACATAAGGGTGGGCGATATGGTCTACGTCGAGAAGGGAGGTGAGATAATACCCAAGATCGTGGGGGTCGAGTTAAGCGCACGAGCAGAAGATACAAAACCCTTTGAGTATATAACCAACTGCCCTGAGTGCGACACTAGGTTGATAAAAATTGAAGGTGAAGCAAAACACTACTGTCCCAATGAAGCGCACTGTCCGCCACAGATCATTGGACGCATAATACACTTCATTCGCCGTAAAGCGATGAATATTGATGGGTTAGGAGACGAGACTGTCGAGCTGTTGTATGATAATAAATTAGTAACCAATATCGCCGATCTATACTCTCTTCGAGCAGAACAACTAAGCGTACTGCCTCGACTAGGTGACAAATCGGCACAAAATATAGTAGCAAGCATTAAAGGCTCTACGGAGGTTCCCTTTGAGCGCGTGCTCTTTGGGCTGGGTATCCGCTTCGTTGGCGAGACAACGGCTAAATATCTAGCCTCGCACCTACGCTCCATAGAGGCGATAATGGAGGCTACATACGAAGAGTTGTGTGAGGCGCAAGAGGTGGGAGATAAGATCGCTAAGGCTATCATTAACCACTTTAGCCAAAACGAGAATCGAGAATTGATAGAGCGACTACGCCAAGCAGGGGTACAGCTCTCCGCCGAGGAGGCTACCCTACTATCAAACTCTCTGGAGGGGCGTAGTTTTGTCGTCTCGGGCAAGTTTGTAACACTTAGCCGCGACGAACTCAAGGCAAGCATCGAGGCGCACGGAGGGCGTAACTTATCGGCTATATCGAAGAGTGTTGACTTCTTGATAGCTGGAGATAAGATGGGTCCCGCCAAGCTGCAAAAAGCCCAGAGATTGGGAGTCACGATTATCTCTGAGTCTCAATTTATTGAGATGTTAGACTCACCTAACGAAGGCGCGAAAGAGGAGATGAAAGAGGAGGCAAAAAGAGAGGTAAAAGAGACTGTTAAAGAGCAGATCGAGTATACAGATGGCGATGCGAAACAAGGATCGCTTTTTTAAAGAAAAAAGAAGAAAAATATATAAAATAAAGTTATAGATGAAGAATTTAAGCGGAGTTGGAGTTGCAATGGTGACTCCCTTTACCCCTGATGGGCGAGTAGACTATGAAGCATTAGCTAAGATGATTGACTATGTTATAGATGGAGGTGTTGACTACATCGTAGCTCTTGGCACAACAGCCGAGACTCCTACGCTATACCTTCAAGAGCGTGCCGTTATAGCGATGTATATCACGAACCACGTAGCAGGTCGTGTACCTGTTGTTATGGGTGTTGGCGGCAACTCAACCTCCGAGGTGCTCGATCAATTACGCGAATTTGACCTTCGCGGTGTTGATGCGATCCTGAGTGTTACACCCTACTACAACAAGCCCTCACAGGAGGGACTATACCAACACTTCAAGGTTGTATCAGAAAACTCACCTCTCCCAATCATCCTATACAATATCGCAGGGCGCACTGGCGTTAATATGACCGTAGATACAACTCTACGTATCGCTCGCGACTTCGACAACGTTATTGGAGTGAAAGAGGCATCGGGAAATATCGAACAGATACAGAGTGTTATAGAGAATCGACCAGAGGGCTTCTTGGTGCTTGCAGGGGATGATGGCATTGCCGTAGATATCATTCGTCGCGGAGGCGATGGTGTGATCTCGGTGGCAGCAAACTCTTTCCCTCAGAAGTTTATGAAGTGCGTAAACCTTGCTCGCGAGGGTAAGTACACCGAAGCCGAGGAGGTATACTCAGAGATGGACGAGGCAGTGAATGCACTCTTTGAGGAGGGTAACCCTACGGGTATCAAGTGTGCGTTAAGCACCATGGGGCTTATCGGTAACCGCATGCGTCTACCTCTTGTCTCTGGAACACCAGCGCTCGAGGCTAAGTTCAAGAGGTTGATATCTGAGAACGATCTATACTAATTTTGCACGGCTATTGCATGCTAAAAAAGATTATGATAAAGAGACTTTCAATTTTCACCCTTATACTATTGCCCGCACTGGTGCTGGCAAAGATCCCCAACGAAGATGATATCCTGGGTAAGATTACCGACTCTAAGTCGGAGTACTATTACGATAATCTCAGAATGCGATTCGAGAGAGGTGACATAAACCTCTCTGCCGACCACTATCACTACCTCTATTATGGTTACCTATACAACGATGACTATAAACCGCTCATAACGAACCCCGAGACAGCTGAGCTTCTACAGCTAGCTGCCGAGATAGACATTGAAGCCCCCAACAAAGATACTCTCAATGAGATAATCGAAGTGGCTACTAGGTCTTTGAGGTACGACCCTTTTGACCTTAAGGTATGGAATATCATGGCGTTTGCTTACGGCACACTCGGCGATAAGATCAAAGAGCGAGAGGCATACGATAGAGTGGAGAAGCTCCTGGCGACAATTTATAGTTCGGGGGATGGGCTAACCCCCAAAAGCCCGCGCCATATTTTGCGTTTTGAACACGCTAAGGATCTTATGACATCACAAAACTTGATCACAACAAAACCGATGATTATAAGTCGCAACGTTGAGTTTATCCCTCTCCTCTCTCCCAAAAAGGTTGATGGCAAGAAGATCAAGGGATACTACTTCGACTTCAGCCGCGTATATCACAACAAACCAGATAGCGTTACATACAAACGTAGTCGCACATGGCAGTTTAATAATCTTAAGCCAAGAGAGTATAAATAATGAGAATTAAGGTTTGATTCTCAAACCTTAATTCTCGACCACTGAGGAACAAAATCTGCGATTTTGTGACCAAGTCCCCACCCAGAGGGAGGGGATTTAGGGGAGGGGTAAAGTATAAATAAAATTGAACGAATTTATTTCAAAACTTAATTCGCACAAATAATGAGACGATTTATATACCTATTAATATTCACTTTAATATTCACTGCGCTGCTGGGGTGTAGTAAGGATGACTCATCCAACGAGTATAAGCAACTAACAGACGAGGTTGCTCCTCAGACAACGCTGATATACTTCGCTGGTCGCAGCCTATCTAGCAATTTCCTGAATAATATATCAGATATTGAGAGTGCTGTGGCTAGTGGTGCCCTTGGTGAAGGGCGGTTTATTGTATTCTATCCCACAACAAGCACTAGCGCAACACTCTACGAGATATACCGAGATGGCGACAACTCAAGCACCCGCACGGAGATTACACAATACAGCAACTTTCAATCTGTGACAAGTAGCTCCTTTACAACAATAATAAATAAAGCTAAGGAGTATGCTCCTGCCGACACCTATAATATAATAATCTCGGGACATGGCACGGGATGGGTCCCCACAACGATGTCGATGCGTTCGTTATCATCATTTATCGACTTCGACGCATACCGCGAACAGAGTAATATTCCAACTAGATATATTGGCTCTTCAAGCGATGGCAGAATGGAGATATCGGATCTAAAGAGCGCGCTAGAGAGTAGCAACACTACATTTGGATATATACTCTTCGATGCCTGCTTTATGTCATCCATCGAGGCTTTCTACGATCTGAGAGACCTTAGCGACTATATTATTGCATCGCCATGCGAGGTGATGTCGTATGGATTCCCTTACGAAAAGGCGCTACCATACCTATTCAGCGACAATGGGCACAGTGTTGATTACGAGGGTGTCTGCCGCTCATACTACGAGTTCTATAAAGACACCTACTCCTACTACGGTTACAAGACCCCCTCTGGCGCCATAGCGGTCACTGTAACCAAAGAGCTGGAGCCTTTAGCGAGCGTCGTAAAGGAGATCAATTCATCTACAATAAATAGTGTCAATGTCAACACCCTACAGAGCTATGACCTATTAACGTATCCCGCATTTGTAGATCTCGGGGACTACATAAATAATCTATGCGCGGATGATCTACTTCTGTCTAAATTCGCGACCCAACTTGAGGCGACACTCCCATCAAACTATAAGTTTCACACCGAAAGTATTATAATTACAGTTGGTGCAAGTTCATCAAAAGATGGATGGGATAGCTACTTATATGCCAACTGGGTAGAGATAGAGCAATACAGCGGCATATCGACAACAGCCCCTAGCGCATATTATAGCAGCTATTGGAAAGATACCGATTGGGCTAAGGCGACAACAAACTAACAACGATTATAAATTAAAAAAGCGATACATATCGCTTTTTTTTGTTATTTATGATATTTGCACTATCTTTGCAGCATATTCCCGCAGGGTGTGGTTCACTCACCCAATTCTATAAGAGAACAAATCAATTTTTACATATGCAAGATTCAGTGGCGTTGGAGGGTAAGAGCCTCGCCGAGCTTAAGACCATAGGCAAGAGCCTTGGAGTCAAAAATGTCAATATCCGTAAGGGTGAGCTACTCGATAAGATCAAAGAGTTAGCGTCATCTACGCAGAGTCATGCTCCCGAGCAGACAACAGACGAAGTAGCAGCAGCTAAACCACGTCGTGGTCGCAAACCAAAGGCTCTAAAAGAGGAGCAGGACAACAGCGCACCTAAGGCGGAGGTTGTAGTTGAAGCCCCAGAAGCAGAGGCTAAGGCTGAATCGACCCCAGCACCACAAGAGCAGACATCACAACCGCAAAAGAAAAACCCAAGCGGACGTCGTCCACGAGTGGAGCAAGCGGCAGCAACTGAGAGCGTACCTCAAACACCTAGTGAGGGTGGCGAGGAGTCTCCAGTCCAAGAGCATGCTCAACAAAACGCAGGACGCCAACAGAATAACCAACGACGTGAGCGTCAACGCAATAAACAAAATCACGAGACTCAAAATAATCACAATAACGAGCCGCACCACCAAAAGCGTCAAGAGCAAAGCAACACAGCTAACTCCTATGATAATATCACCAAAGATGATTTCACAGGTACTGTCGAGGGCGAGGGTGTCTTGGAGGTTATGCCCGATGGTTATGGTTTCTTGAGATCTGCCGATTACAACTACCTCAACTCACCAGACGACGTATATGTATCACCTAACCAGATAAAACTCTTTGCTCTCAAGGCGGGAGATACCGTGAGTGGAACTATCAGACCTCCACGCGAGGGTGAGAAGTACTTCCCGCTGGTTAAGGTTAACGAGATCAATGGATTAAACCCCGAGTATATTCGTGACCGTGTGCAGTTTGAGTATATGACACCGCTATTTGCTAGCGAGAAATTTAAATTGACAGGCAACGGACACAACAGCTTCTCGAACCGTATAATCGACCTCTTTGCCCCTATCGGTAAGGGTCAACGTGCACTTATCGTAGCACAGCCTAAGACAGGTAAAACAATGTTGTTGCAATCTATCGCCAACGCTATTGCCGACAACCACCCCGAAGCATACTTGATAATGCTACTTATCGACGAACGTCCCGAGGAGGTTACCGAGATGGCACGCAACGTCAAGGCTGAGGTTGTTGCATCAACCTTTGACGAGCAGGCTTCACGACACGTCAAAGTTGCAGAGATGGTACTCGAAAAGGCTAAACGTATGGTTGAGTGTGGTCACGACGTGGTGATATTCCTAGACTCTATCACCCGCTTGGCAAGAGCATACAACTCTGTACAACCTGCCTCTGGTAAGGTTCTATCGGGTGGAGTGGACGCTAATGCTCTACATAAACCAAAGAGATTCTTTGGTGCCGCTCGTAACACTGAGGAGAAGGGATCACTCACCATCATCGCCACAGCCCTCATCGACACTGGTTCTAAGATGGACGAGGTGATCTTCGAGGAGTTCAAGGGTACTGGTAATATGGAGCTTCAACTAGAGCGCAAGCTAGCTAATAAGCGTATCTACCCTGCCGTAGATGTTATAGCTTCGGGTACGCGTCGCGAGGATCTACTCCTTGAGCGCAGCGTGATGAGCCGCACATGGATTCTACGTAAGTACCTATCCGATATGACCACTGTCGAGGCTATGGAGTTCCTACAAAAGCAGATGAACTTAAGCGACACCAACGAGGAGTTCTTAGCAACGATGAACCAGTAAATATAATGGTTAGCGTTTAGTAGTTAATGTTTAACGATTGTGTTTAGATATAAGCACCTTAACACTTAACATGTTTTTCGGTTCAAACACTAAAGTGTTTGACAAATTTTAAAGGGATGGTTGGTTAATCAAATTTATTTGAAATAATCAACTATCCCTTTGAAATATTATAACGTTAGGTATAATCCGAAAAACCGCTATAAAAAGTTTAGCTCCGCGGGGAGCACCCCGCCGCTGCCCGCGTAGGGCAATAGGATGCAATCCCTATAACCTTTACTTATTCTCCTCCCAATGGAACGGTGCAAACGCCTCGCTATCGCGGTTGAGCCATGATGGGCGGCGCATAGCGTATATTATAAATGGCAGACCCACAACAACCAGACAGCCAACGACTAACACTGCGTACCACACCATATTATTACCCGTTGCGATCTGCGATGGCGGGATAAAACTCAACACAAAGGCGAGCAGAGAGCCTAAGAAACCCATACCTCCCAACAACCACATAATACCGTTACCCGACCCTAATCTGAATGGACGCTCAACATCTTTGAGTCTATACCTCAAGACAATAGCAGCTGAAAACATTAGCATATACATTATAAGGTACAACAACACCGTGAGCTGCGAAAGAATCTGATAAAACGACTGCACGGAGGGCATAACCACAAACAAAAGACTTAGAAGCGTCACAACACAGCCTTGAATAAGTAGAATATTCCTCTGCACACCGTTCTTATTTGCTTTCTGAAAGAATGGAGGTAGGTAGCCCGCGCGCCCAACGGCAAAGATACCCTTTGATGGACCAGCGACCCACGTAAGCACACCCGCCAAGACTCCAAACATAAGGGCTACGGCTATCACTGGTGACGCCCATGAGAGGTGCAGATAACTTAGATACCTATCAAAACCCACGAGCAGCGACTGCGTGAGGTTGATCTCGTTTTGAGGGATTACGATACCCAGAGCAAAAGTACCTAAGATAAAGATCACAACCGTAGTAAGCGAACCAATAATTATCGCTTTAGGGTAGTTACGCGATGGATTCTCGACCTCCATAACATGGATGCCCATCATCTCCATACCTGCATAAAAGAGGAATATGCTACTTGCGAGGACTATATTGTCGAGCTTCGTGAGGTCGGGAAAGAAACTTTGGGTCATATTGAGATGGTTCTCACCTCCCGTAGATATATACGTTATACCCAATATAATAAGCAGTGCCGCGGGGATTATCGTACCGATCATACCACCCCACTTACTTATCTTACCCACCCAGCTAAGACCTCTGAGAGCTATAAAGGTGGCTAACCAATAGATACATAACACTACACAGAGCGTAAAAAATTTATTCGCTGCAAGCGCCATGTCGTGACTCTCGTTAAACCCGACAAAAGCGAGCGACACAGCACCAAAAGTAAGTACCGTAGGGTACCAGATTGTCGATTGTATCCACTGCAACCAGATTGCCAAGAACCCCATACGCGCACCAAACGCCTCGCCTACCCACCTAAAGACTCCGCCCTGTTTATTTGAGAACATCGCCGCAAGCTCCGCCGCAACGAGTGCCGTAGGAACCAAAAAGACCGCCGCGGCAAAGAGATAGAAGAACGCAGAAGAGAGTCCATATACCGCTTCGGATGCCAACCCTCTTAGGCTCACGACCGCTGTGATGTTCATTATAGCAAGGGTCATTACCGTGAGTTTAAAACCTGAAGTACTTTTTTTTGCCTCCATAAAAAATGTTTTTAGTTAATTTAATTTTACCATTTCTTATGTTGCAACTACCATGCTACTTGCCATACACTCTTATAAAAACATAGATCTTGGTGATTAGTTGTTAGCTCCGCGGGGAGCACCCCGCGGAGCTAACAACTATCAACTAATAACTATCTCTCTAACTCCTCTCCGTTTATCATTATCCAGCCCAGACGGACTATTTGGGGTTTGTACTCGGCGGGCAGCTTGCCGTTTTTGAGAGGGATATTACTCTTCTTGCCTGATTTTATATACTCCTCCACGATCTTAGCTTTGTCGATACGTTTTGCATGTGGATAGATCTCAACATCGTAAACACCCTCCTTGAGGTCAATACACTCGTATTGCGAACGGTAGATTGAGCTGTATGGATTAAAGCTATAAATAGATGGTCTTGGGTCGTTGCGATCCACGAAATCAAAGGCTATGACCTTTCTATTGTGGTTGTATTTAGATGGCACGATCTTCTTGCCATTAATTATCACGTCGATAGCTCCCGCATCTGGTGCTCCAAAGTTATAAACGCCCAAGAAGTCTCCCTTGAATTTGAATCTATAAGGTTCACATTTAGCCTCTGCCGTAGCTACCAAATCAAACCACTGACCAAAGCGCTTGATTGAGGGTATCTCGTCGCAGCGGGTGACAGTCCATCCCTTTGCAGAGCGAAGTGCCTCACCTGGCGAGATAAAGGTTCCGCGGTCCATCTGGTTCGCAAGGAGTGGCTCGATGAGTTTTTGAGGTTCATCAGCGCGATTATCCTTCATCGCCTCAAAAGCGCGGGCAACAGCCGTAGCGTATAGGTCTCCGCCAGCCTCAGTTGGGTGAACACCATCCTTAGTGAAGATGATCTTGTCGCCTTTATACCCTTTAGGAGCTGACCACAGTAACTTATCCTCGTTAAGTAGATATCCTGACCACATACCCATGTGTACCGATGGCAGGTTGTAGTGGATGGCAACCTTCTCAAGGCGCTCAATATTGCTCGGGATCTCGCCTTTGCCATAGATCTCGCTCTGACCACCATAGATAGTGTAGATAATACAAATATCACATTTGGGGTTATGTCGAATTATTTGACGTACGATACCCTCAACACCTGGTGCGTGAGAGCCATTCACTGCAAACTCAACAAATACGAGGTCGGGGTTAAAAGCCAACACCTGACGATCTAATCGGCACGTACCGAGTTCAGAACCCGTACCACCAACACCTGCGTTGACACCCGTCATCTTAACATTGGGGAATAGAGAAGCTAGATAGTCGGCGCACTGGCTACGATACATGTGGCTATTTTGTGTGATACTTCCACCAATATAGGCAACGGTGACATCCTTGCCTTGCGCGCATTTACTGAAGAAGTTCGGCAGTCCACGACGAACCGTAAACTCGCGAGCATCAGTGAAGCCGTCGACCTTTAGAGAGTGGTCGGTGGAGCCATTGATCTCAAACAACATACGCTTGGTGGCTTGAGCTTGGCTCTTAGTAATCAAATCTTGACTACGACTATTTTGTGCTTGTGAATATCCGCACAAAAACAACATGGCAAGTGTAAGTAATGATTTTTTCATGAATTTTTGTTTTAGGTTGATACTACAAAATTATAAAAGAATTTGTAGATATTACTCTTTTTGACATATTAAATCAAATTTATTACGTCTTCAGATGTCGCATACTGCCATTTTGGCACACGCGTGTCATAAAAATATGTTTGGTATACCATTTGTTAGTATATAAACCAAAAACACACATTGTGTGGCATAACAAAGAAAACATTTAAATTTAAACATAAAGATTATGGGAAAGATTATTGGTATCGACTTAGGTACAACAAACTCATGTGTTTCAGTAATGGAGGGTAACGAGCCCGTAGTAATTCCAAATGCCGAAGGACACCGCACAACACCTTCAATTGTTGGTTTTGTAGATAATTCAGAGCGCAAGGTCGGAGACCCAGCAAAGCGTCAAGCTATCACTAACCCAAAACGTACGATCTTCTCGATCAAGCGTTTTATGGGTGAGACTTATGATAAGGTAACAAACGACATCTCACGCGCTCCTTACGCTATTGTTAAGGGCGACAACAACACTCCTCGTGTTGATATCGACGGTCGTCAATACACTCCACAAGAGATCTCGGCTATCATCCTTCAGAAGATGAAGAAGACAGCCGAGGATTATCTTGGTCAAGAGGTTAACGAGGCGGTGATCACCGTGCCTGCTTACTTCTCAGATTCACAGCGTCAAGCAACTAAGGAGGCGGGTGAGATCGCAGGTCTTAATGTTCGTCGTATCATCAACGAGCCAACAGCCGCAGCTCTAGCTTATGGTCTTGACAAGAAGGATTCAGATGCTAAGATCGCAGTTTACGACCTTGGTGGTGGTACATTCGATATCTCAATCTTGGAGCTTGGTGATGGCGTATTTGAGGTTAAGTCAACAAATGGTGATACTCACCTTGGTGGTGACGACTTCGACCACGTACTTATCGACTACATGGCTGAGTTATTCAAGGCTGAGCACCGTATCGACCTTCGCAAGGACCCAATGGCTCTACAACGTCTTAAGGAGGCTGCTGAGAAGGCAAAGATCGAGCTTTCGTCAACTACTTCAACTGAGATCAACTTGCCATACATCATGCCAGTTGATGGTATCCCTCAGCACCTTGTGATGACTCTTACACGCGCTAAGTTCGAGCAACTTTGTGACCACCTTGTACGTAAGACAATCGAGCCATGTAAGCTTGCTCTTCGCGACGCAGGTCTATCAGCAAGCCAGATCGACGAGGTTATCTTGGTGGGTGGTTCTACTCGTATCCCTGCGATCCAGAAGGTCGTTGAGGAGTTCTTCGGTAAGGCTCCTAACCGTAGCGTTAACCCAGATGAGGTGGTAGCCGTAGGTGCTGCAATCCAGGGTGGCGTACTTACAGGTGAGGTTAAAGATGTATTGCTTTTGGATGTAACTCCACTCTCACTCGGTATCGAGACTATGGGCGGTGTGATGACAAAGCTTATCGACGCTAACACCACAATCCCAACACGCAAGAGCGAGACCTTCTCGACAGCAGCTGACAACCAGCCATCGGTAGAGATCAACGTATGCCAAGGTGAGCGTCCACTAGCACGCGACAACAAGTCGCTTGGTCGCTTCCACCTAGACGGTATTCCACAAGCACCACGCGGTGTACCACAGATCGAGGTTACATTCGATATCGACGCTAACGGTATCCTCAACGTGTCGGCTAGGGATAAGGGTACAGGTAAGGAGCAGAAGATCCGTATCGAGGCTTCGAGCGGTCTTACAGATGCTGAGATCCAACGCATGCGCGACGAGGCTAAGGCTAACGAGGAGGCTGATAAGGCTGAGAAGGAGCGTATCGAGAAGATCAACGCTGCGGATTCAAATATCTTCGCATCCGAGAAGCAACTTAAGGAGTATGGCGACAAGATCCCGTCTGAGAAGAAGAGTGCTATCGAGTCAGCTTTGGAGTCACTTAAGACAGCTCACAAGAACCAAGATCTAGCAGCTATCGACTCAGCTATCGAGGCGTTGAACGCAGCATGGCAGGCAGCATCTCAGGATATCTACGCACAGCAACAAGCAGCAGATGCCCAGGGAGCTAATGCAGGAGCTGATGCTCAAAACGCAGGTGCGCAGAGCAATGGCAGCGCACAACAAGCCGAGGACGTAGAGTTCGAAGAGGTGAAGTAACCACCTCGACAAACATATATAGGAGACAAGGTGTAGCGCAGATGCGTTACACCTTGTTTGTTTAGATATTTATCTATATTCTTTGACATTCCATAAAATATTGATATATTCGCCTTTTGGTAGCAGCACGCTTTATACAGTGTCTGCGGTGAAAACTATTCTAAGTAGGGTAAAATAATTATTGGTGTGTTTTACACTACTTAATGCACGACAACAAGATGAAAGTAGTACAAATAAACGCGGTTTACGGATATAGCACAGCAGAACTTGTAGCTGATGAGTGTGGCTACATTATAGAGAGTAATATAAAACAACAAATAGATCTTTACCGTGACCTATTAACCCTCACAAGGTAGGTTACACCCCTCTAAACTATTATGAAACAGCTTGATAATAAGACTACTAGAATTGAATGGATTGATATTGCGCGAGGCGTAACTATACTATTAGTTGTATATGGACATATAGCCTTTTCAGCGATTCCGATTCTAAATAAATATTTCGGAGCATTTAGAATGCCCCTATTTTTTATTATATCAGGCACTCTTTTCTCTATTTTAAAGTATAACTCGTTCGGCAACTTTATAAAAAGACGAGGTAGAGGGTTGATTCTACCATACATATATTGCTCTCTAATTGTACTCACTGGATATACCCTTTTAGGGAAATACCACTTTATAGATCAAGCGTACGAGGTCTTAACAACTGGATGGAAATATGCATTATGGTTTATTCCTGTACTATTTTGCTGTGAACTTGCTTACTTCACTATTAATAGATACCTTGAGAGGTATAAAATACTGATAATAATAATTTTACTCGCCACAGGACGCATATTATCACACTACAATATTCACGCCATATACTCCTTGTCGTTTGTCCCTACGGCTATATTCTACTACGGCGTTGGAGATATATGTACCCACAAACTAAAGAGAAACGAGTTTAATATGAGGTGGGTAATTGGAGCGCTTATTTTATCTGCAATATTTTCAACAACAATCTTTCTATCACCCTGTAAGGTCAAATACGGCGCAAATCAATTGGGTGATATATGGTGTTTTATCTCCTCCATAAGCGGAAGTATTATGATGATACTCTGCTCAATAATTGCTGCAAAGAGTATCAATTATAGATTAAAGAGGATACCGATATTCCTAGGTCAAAATTCGTATGCCCTTCTAGCCTTCCATCAACTTGTGGTAAATGCAATCGTTTGGGCTACACCCCTACACGGTACATTAGCTCGTATTGCAATGTGGATAGTATTAACTATAATTATTTTATCAACTAATAGATACCTACCGTCACTTTTTTGCAAAAAAAAATGTAACTTGCGCAACATTCAAGTAGGATAAAATAAACAACATAGCGATATGGAGAGTAAAAGTTGGAGATTTGATGTAAATGTATTATTGATTTTCTTTGTCCGAGATGATGTCTTTTCAAAAACTTTTGCTGCCGTAAAAGAGGCTCGACCACGAAGGCTCCTACTTTTTCAAGATGGGGCAAGAGAAGGTCGCGCTGACGACATTGAGGGTATTCGAAAGTGCCGCGAAATAGCAATGGATATAGATTGGGATTGTGAGCTTTACACCAATTTTCAAGAGGCGAATATAGGTTGTGATCCTGCAACATTCTACTCTCACAAATGGGCTTTTTCGTTGGTCGACAAGTGTATAATATTGGAAGATGATTGCCTGCCGAGTCTAAGTTTTTTCCCTTTTTGCGAGGAGCTACTTGCCAAATACGAGAACGATACCCGCATAAACCGCATCTGTGGCATGAATAGCCTAGAGAGTAGTGAGTCGTGCCCTTATGACTATTTTTTCGCCGACGCAGGATCTGTGTGGGGGTGGGCGACATGGAAGAGAGTTGCTGATCTGTGGGAGGAAGATTATGGCTTCACCGATGACAGTTACTCAATGAAACTTTTGAGGCAAAATAAGCCAGATAAAACATATACAAGAGTCATTAATAAGTGCTTAAGCCACAAAAAAACAGCAAAGCCATATTGGGAATCAATAAATACTTACGGTAGACTGCTCAACTCCCAACTCGTTATTATACCCAAATATAACCTAATAAGTAATATTGGCACGACACAAAACGCAACTCACGTAATGGCTGATATAAGGGTTCTCCCGAGAAGAGTAAAGAGATTGTTTTTTATGAAGACTTTTCAATACGAGTTCCCTCTAAAGAGTCCCAAATATGTGGTTTGTGATAGTAACTATCGCAAACTAATACAACTAGGTGGAGCGAAAGATAAAATAGAGAGCATCTGGCTACGAATCAGGTATGGGCACATTAAACAGCTATGGGGTGCATTGATGCGCAAATTAATAAATGTTGGTAAATAAGGAACTTTAATTGTTAACATGAATCAAATCAGAAAGGGATCTTTAATATCATATACTGCTATATTTTTGAATATAGCGGCGGGATTGATATACACCCCCTGGATGATAAGAGAGATTGGTGCGGATAATTATGGACTCTTTGCTCTAATAGGCGCTTTCCTATCATATTTCACCATAGATTTCGGGCTAGGCAGCGCCATTGCTCGGTTTATATCAAAGGCGAGAGCCGAGGGTGACGAGAATAGAGTTGCTGAGTTAATATCGACGACAACGCGCATATACCTCATAATAGATCTATTTATCGCCTTGGCGCTCACTATTTCATTCCTCTTTTTACCTACTGTATTTTCGACATTCTCGCCCGTCGAGATGACAAAGTTTAAGGTTATATATTGCATCGCAGGGCTTTTTAGTCTACTTAACTTCTCGTTCATGCCTCAGAACGGTATATTGATCGCTTACGAGAAATTTGTGGTGCTCAAGAGCTGTGATATGGTGCAAAAGCTCTCTGTCGTTATAGCTATGACAACAGCGATACTATGTGGTTATGGATTATATGCACTTGTATTCATAAATGGTCTTATCGCCTTAATTGTCTCGATATTCAAATTTATATATATCAACAAAGAGACAAATATCAAGGTTGAAATAAAGACATATAATCGAGACCTTGCAAGGCAGCTCTTCAATTTTTCGGTCTGGATATTCATTATTACCATTGCGCAGCGTCTACTACTAAATATCGCACCAACCCTTTTAGGTATGCGATCAGATATTATCCAGATATCTATATTCTCGATTGGCATGACACTAGAGACCTACACATGGACCTTTGCCGCGGCTCTCAATGGTCTATTTTTGTCTCGTGTAGCGAGGATATCAACTAAGGAGAGAGGCAGCCGCCACGAGATGAACTGCCTGATGGTTAAGGTCGGACGAGTACAACTGATGGTTATAGGATTTATTATCTGTGCTCTCATAATTCTCGGGCGTAGGTTTATAAATCTATGGATGGGCGAGACCTTCGACGACTCTTATATCGTAGCTCTCTGCCTTATTACACCAGGCATTATTAGACTAACTCAGGAGATAGCCAACTCGCTGCTTATGATCAAAAATGAGGTTAAGTACAGAGCTTGGTTATATATCTCATCTTCGATTGTGTGTGTCGTTATAGGGTACGCGTTAGCCCCTTCAATGGGAGCTATTGGTGTTGCGTTAGGTGTATTTATCGCACTTATTATTTGCCATGTGATAGGGATGAATATAGTATATTTCAAAGTGCTTAGGTTGGATATTATAGGTTTTTTCAAAAAAGTTCACCTTAGCATGATAATACCGATGATATTATCATCCCTACTTTCATCTTTTTTAATATATTTGCACCCAATAGATTCGTGGTTTGCATTTATTGCTCAAGGTATTATATTTACGGTCATATACTATGTTAGCATGTGGATATTATCCTTTAACGAGTATGAAAAGTCGCTCTTTAGGAGTCTTCTTAGCTCCATTACTTCGAATATAATAAAATAAGATATGTCGATTTTTAAAGATAAAACCCTACTCATAACAGGCGGTACAGGTTCATTTGGTAACGCTGTACTTAGTCGCTTTATAGATAGTGGTATTAAAGAGATCCGCATCTTTTCGCGCGATGAGAAGAAGCAAGACGATATGCGCCACCAGTTGCAAAGCCCCAAAGTAAAGTTCTATATCGGGGATGTTCGCGATCGACAATCAGTTGATGTTGCCATGAAGGGTGTGGACTACCTCTTCTCGGCTGCGGCACTCAAGCAGGTACCGTCGTGTGAGTTCTTCCCTATGCAGGCGGTCTATACCAATATCAACGGCACTAATAACGTCTTAGAGTCCGCCATCGCCCACGAAGTTAAAAATGTTGTGGTACTCTCCACCGACAAGGCTGCATACCCCATAAACGCTATGGGTATCTCGAAGGCTATGATGGAGAAGATTGCCATTGCTAAGGGGCGCGCGTTAGGGGCAGAGTCTAAAACTACGATCTGCTGCACTCGCTATGGCAATGTTATGGGTAGCCGCGGTTCTGTAATCCCACTATGGGTGGAGCAGATTAAAGCGGGAGGTGCCATAACAATAACAGACCCTGCAATGACCCGTTTTATGATGACGCTAGATGATGCTATTGATTTGGTGATGTATACATTTGAGCATGGTAAGAATGGCGACCTTTTTGTTCAGAAAGCTCCCGCTGTGACGCTTGAGGTATTAGCCGACTCTCTCAAGGAGTTGTATGGCGCGTCTAGTGAGATTAACATCATCGGAACTCGTCATGGCGAGAAACTCTACGAGACGCTCGTGACGCGTGAGGAGATGGCTAAATCTATTGATCTAGGTAGGTACTATCGTGTGCCTTGCGACTCCAGAGATCTAAACTATGATAAATATTTCATCTCTGGAGATGAGGCGATTGCAACAGCCGAAGATTATCACTCGCACAACACCGAGCGCCTCGATGCTGAGAAGATGAAGAGGCTACTTCTGAATGTCCCCTTTATCCGTGAAGACCTTAAGATCATCGTATAGCTTCGTCCTTATTGTCTCTATTTGATGATTCCTCTCACCTAAGCGATAACCCTTAAGACCGTACTTATCTATTATCGTAGGGTTATCTACGATCTCGGATACTTTTGCCTCTATATCCTGCTCTTGGGTGACAACAATAGCGGCATCATTATCCCTGAGGTACTCTATTGCTGCCGTCTCACGCCAACCAACAGCTAGAATACAACGCCCTGCCTCTAGGTAATCGACTATCTTGGTCGAGAATGACAAACGTGCAGAGTACCTCTCCTTACGTTCAAAGGATTCGACATGTATTAATACGTCTGCATTGCGCTGGATATCTTTGATCTGTGAGAACTCAACGCTGCCCATAAACTTAACAACGCCACTCGATGTTAACCGATGGGTCTGCCCCTTTGTTAGCTTTGTTGTTGAGTATACAACCAGCTCTACTCTCTTTGCGGTTTTGGCAATAGCGTCACCTATCAAAGCGAGTGCTCGCCATCGCCCGCTACCTAGATTTCCTGTATATACAAACTTCAGAGTATCGTCACCACTCCTACTGGGCGCTTTATAGTTTGTAAAATCTCCCCCTTTGAAAAGTACCCGACACTTAACACCAAATATCTGTTGATACTCGGTCTTCTGCTTCTCTGTAATTGTATAGAGCACACGACACATATCTATACTCTTTCTAACATATCGCCTTTTAATCAAGCGATCAATCCAGAAGAGCGGAGATAGGGAGAACTGTTTTAGCGTATAATCATCATCAGAGATATAACCGATAACGGGTTTGTTTGTCAATTTTGCAACATAACAACCTATATTATTAATATAGGTAGATAAATATATGGGGAGTATTATTATATCGGGGTTAAAATCCAATACAAATTCATCTAGCTCCTTTGTTCGCCATCTATTAGTCGC
>JBCQVD010000034.1:0-19734 GCA_047173405.1 Rikenellaceae bacterium | reverse complement strand
GCCTAAGTGACTGGAGTTCAGACGTGTGCGCAGGCGGCTCATGATATAGAAGAGTGTTGTCTCGCCCTCCACAGAGGTTGAGATCGCTAAGATAACCTCCTTAACCTCGCCGCTAAGGACTCGATCTATAAGCAGATCTATCTTTAGGTCTGATGGTCCCACGCCCTGCATGGGTGAGATGACACCTCCAAGCACATGGTACAGCCCTCTATACTGCTCCGTATTTTCGATTGACATTAGGTCGGCAACTTGCTCAACCACACATACTACCGAGCGGTCACGCTTCAAATCGCGGCACACTGGGCAGACCTCCTCATCGCTGAGGTTATTACAAACAGAGCAGTTCTTGATTTTAGTCCTGAAATCATCTATGCTACGCGTCATACTTCCCACGCTATGCTCCTCCATCTTAAGCATGTGAAGAGCTAGGCGTAGAGCTGTTCGGTGCCCTATACCTGGTAGTTTAGTGAGTTCGCTCACTACATCTTGCAGAAGTCTCGACACGGTACAATGCTAATAAAATCCTAGAGCCTTGCTCTCAACCCATCCCTGCTTGCCATCTGCAATCTTGATCTCGCTCCACGCGTTATCAATAACCGAGAGAACCTTTACCGTGGTACCCTCATGAAGAATAAATAGATCTGTCGAGTTCGAGGCAGGGGAGCTTTTGACAGCCACCGACTGCATCATTACAATAGCGTTATTAGGTTCACCGTGAAGTTCCGAGAATGAGCTAACGGTATAGATACCTGAAAAGAGTAACACGACAGCCGAGACAATAGCTCCATAACCACCAATGCGACGTCTTGCCTCCCCACGCGAAAACATAAATAGAAGGATCGACGCCAGCGTCAGTGTCAACGCAATGATAGAGAAGATAGCCCATCCTCTAAAACTTAGGCTGGAACGAATAGCGTCACTCCACGCCGAGAGGATAAACTCAGGAATCTCGTCTATGTTATCTGTTGTGTGTGCACGCACCACCTCGATATTATATCTTATGTCCTTATTCGATGGATCAAACTTGAGCGCTCTGTTATAACACAATAAAGCCTCACCAATCTCGCCCATCTTAAAGTAGGCGTTACCCTTATTGTATAGAAGCGATGCTCCGCGCATATCGCGCTGCTCCATTGCCTCGTATAGCTTCATCGCCTCGGCATACTTACCGTTTGTGTATGCTGTATTCGCCATATCCCACAACTGGGATACCGTAAGAAGAGTATCTCTCTGCTCAACGGGCGCATGCTCGTGCTCGTGGTGCTCGTGTGCCGAGAGTGGCAACGCACAGAGAAGCAGAAGGGAACAAACTATTATGTATCGTATATGTTTCATGATGCTTAACGTTTAATTTGAGACTCTATATTTGAGATTAGCTGAAGACCCTTAGCGTATATCTCACTCATTTGAGCCGACGCCATAGGCGAGTATTGCGCCTCTTCGCACTGCGCTATAATCTCAGAGAAGTGTTGAATCTGCTCCACTGAAGCGCCTCGCTTAGATAGCTGCTCACGAATATTCTCGCGCGTCAAACTAGCTGTTGGGATATTGAGTTTATCGCTCATGTAACCCCACAGAGCACGCAGCATCTCCTTATAGAACGCCTTTTCGTTGGCTGTCACCATATACTCCTTCGCCGCCTTAAAGCGCTGTATAGCCACCTTATTCGCCCTCTTACCCTTCACAAGCACGGTATTCTCGCGAAGACGCATCTGCATCTTAATGATTATAAGGCTCGCGATAAAGGCGATACACAAAAGGGCGATAATCACGATATAAGCCATTACAAACACGCCATCGCTGTTGGCGTCGTATATATCACTACTTTTAAGTTTGATGAAGCGTATATCACTACCCAGCATCTTCACGTCACTCTTCGAGACTCCCCCACCCTGCAAGAGGCGAGCTGTGTCACCTGCGCTACTCTGCTCACTGCCATCGGGCGAGACCGTAACAACAAATGGCTGAGTTTGTATCGTCTCATACTTCTGAGTCGTTGGATCGAAATAGCTGAACTCTAAGGCTGGTATAGTGTACTCGCCCTGAGATCTCGCGATAAAGGGGTAGTCGTACTGCTTATACCCTACACTCCCCGTGGGTGATGGTGTTAACGACTCAGTGGTCTTAACGCTATATATCTCGAACGACTTAGGGAAATCGACCGTCGGCGCTTGGATAAATGACAAGTTTCCTCGACCCTCAATCTTAACCGTAAGCGTCGATGATGTATTGGTTAGGATATCCTGCTTTGGCAGAGATGCCGAGATATTAAACTGTCCGACAGCATCCATAAAAGATGATGGAGCACCCGCAGGAAGAGTCTTAACATCGAGGGTGATGGCAGGTGATGAGATTTCGCGTCTCACATTATAAACCTCGTGCCCTCCGCCAAAGAATGGATCGACGTTGCGGCTCTGGACAATAACCTGCGCAATAACGGTCATCTTAGATGGCTCGATTGTTAGGTCGCCACCCTGCTGAGGATATAGGATATAGTCTCTTAGGGTGTGAACATCGTAGACTTTACCATTGTATGTCTCTCGCTTAGCTCCCTGAGAGGTGGCGTTGTCAATAGGCTGAGACCAGAAGCCGTTGAACGACGGAAATTTTTCGCCCTCAACACCCGCTATTGGTACTCTTGAATATAGTTTAATCGTTGCTCGTAGAGGCTCACCCTTGAATAGTGTTTTACGCGACACGGTAGTGCGTAAAAGTATATCATCCTTAGCGATGCGGCTACTACTTGAGGCGTCGGCATTTGACCCTCTGCTTGACGCCGCTTGGCTTTGAGACTGCTGCTCCTTAACCACCTCAATAGGCACAGCATTAGAGCTATACTCCTTGTTATCAACCTTGATTTTGGAGCTTCCGATGGTAAAATTTCCCGCTTCACTTGCAACAAGCACATAGGTGTACGAGATATTCACACTCTTGGTCATCTTGCCGTTGATTATCTGGATCGACGACCCTTGCGAAGTCGCAGGACCCGCAATCATATCAAAACCCTCAAATGATGGCGCGACAAAAGTATCACTCTCGGGCTTCGCGTTGAGTGAAAACTCAACTCTAAAAGTCTCGCCCACAGAGACAATCATCGGGGCTGATGCCTTGAACGAAACTGGTTCGTCTGCCCACGCAGCGACAGTTGCAAAAACTGCAACTACCGTAAACAATACTCTATAAAAGTTCTTAATCATTAATTTAAACGTGAATTTGATAATAGGAGAAACTCACTTTTTATCTATTTTTATCTCAATTTTTGTGAGTTTTTCCTATTATCAAACTCACATTTAAGAGCTTTTTAAGCTCTTATTATATTCGACCCCGCCCCTAAATCCCCTCCCCATGGGCGGGGACTTGGTCGCTTGCGCTCCTTAAGCGGAAGAGGAAGAGATAAATTTCTACCTCCCGTTAATTTTACAACGATAGCAGTGTGTAAATTATTACATAAAAGAGGCGAAAGATTACCTAAAATCTTTCGCCTCTGCTGTATTCAATCTCTAGTGTTTGAAATTGGCAAAGAAGTCGTTGCCTTTATCATCCACAATAATAAACGCAGGGAAGTTCTCAACATAGATCTTACGCACTGCCTCCATACCCAACTCAGGGAAGTCAACCACCTCAACCGACTTGATAGAGTTCTTCGCAAGGATTGCCGCAGGTCCACCAACCGAACCTAGATAGAAACCTCCATTGCTTTGACAAGCATCAGTCACCTGTTGTGAACGGTTACCCTTAGCAACCATCACCATCGAACCTCCCGCCTTTTGAAATAGGTCAACATAGCTATCCATACGACCCGCAGTTGTTGGACCGAAGCTACCTGAAGCCATACCCGCTGGAGTCTTGGCAGGACCTGCATAGTATACAGGGTGCTTCTTGAAGTACTCTGGCATTGGCTTACCCTCGTCGAGCATCTGCTTAATTTGAGCGTGAGCGATATCGCGCGCTACGATAAGTGTACCCTTAAGGTTTAGACGTGTCTTGATTGGGTATTGAGACAAGATCTCGCGAACCCTGTCCATTCCCTCGTCAAGGTCGATATCAACCGCTGGCGACATCGCAGGTGCTTGAGCAGGTAGATACTTAGCTGGCTCCTTCTCTAGTTGCTCTAGGAAGATACCATCCTCGGTGATCTTAGCCTTGATGTTACGGTCTGCTGAGCAGCTAACACCAATAGCCACAGGACAAGAGGCAGCGTGACGTGGAGCGCGAATAACACGAACATCGTGTACTAGGTACTTACCACCAAACTGAGCGCCAACGCCCGACTCTTGGCAGATCTTAAGGATCTTCTCCTCCCACTCAGTGTCACGGAAGCAGCGTCCGCCCTCGTTTCCTGATGTTGGAAGAGAGTCAAGGTAACCAGCCGAAGCCTTCTTTACAGTTGCTAGACACATTTCAGCCGATGTACCACCGATACACACCGCGAGGTGGTATGGAGGACAAGCCGAAGTACCCAAATCCTTGATCTTATTCTTGATGAAATTAGTAAGGTTTGCCTCATTAAGCAACGCCTTAGTCTCTTGGTAGAGGAAAGTCTTGTTTGCCGAACCACCACCCTTAGTCATAAAGAGGAACTTGTAGTGGTTACCTCGGGTTGCGTAGATGTCGATCTGCGCAGGAAGGTTATTACCTGAGTTCTTCTCCTCGGTCATTGTGAAGGGTACAACTTGAGAGTAACGAAGGTTACGCTCCTTGTATGTCTCGTACACACCACGCGAGATGCACTCTGCATCATCTACTCCTGTGTATACATCCTCACCCTTCTTAGCAACACAAATAGCGGTACCTGTATCTTGGCAAGTTGGAAGTTCTCCCTCAGCCGATACACACTGGTTAAGAAGCATTGTGTAGGCAACGAATTTATCGTTATCGGTAGCCTCCGCATCGTTTAGGATGTTGTTCAACTTCTGAAGGTGAGCCGAACGAAGGTAGAACGAAACGTCCGAGTAAGCCTCCTTCGATAGCAACTCAAGACCCTTAGGGTCAACCTTCAAAATTTTACGTCCGTCGCACTCAACGACTTTAACATACTCCTTAGTGAGGAGGCGATACTGTGTTGTATCCTCGCCCATTGGTAGGGGCTCTTGATAGATAAATTCAGACATGACTGTATATTATATTTTTATAAGCTTTATTGATGGCAAATATATAAAAAATTTACATACCCAGAAACTTATAGGTGATATTTTTTTTCATAAGCCGCGACTCCCTCTTCAAGGAATTTAACATACGCCTCAACATCTCGGTTATAACCTCGCGGTTTGATGAGTGGTTCTCCATCGCGCCCCACGACAATATAGTAAGGCTGCGAAGAGACCCCGTAGCGCGATGTTGCTAAATAAGAGTTTACGCGCCCAACACTCTTAAGCACACTACCCTGCTCGGTTGTAACCCACTGCGACGATGGCAGTTCACGCCTTTCATCGACGTACAAGGCAACCACAACATAATCGTGTTTTAGGATCTGACTCACCCGCTCATCACTCCACACTCGCTGCTCCATCTCACGGCAGTTAACACACCCATGACCAGTGAAATAGATTAATAGAGGTTTGTTCTCCTCATTGGCTAACTGCTGTGCTTGTGAAAACTCTAAATTTTTAGTTTTTGGTGAATCAACATCTTTTACTTGGTTAAAACTTTTGCTCTCCAGAGGCGGCAAGTAACCAGCCAAAGGGGTTAATGGTGCACCCCACATACCAGGCAAAATATAGACTACAAAAGCAAATGTTATCATCGCTAAAAAGAGTCGCCCAACACCAATTCCCGCAGGCTCTCCACCCCCTTTGATTCGTAGCTTACCTAGCAGGTACAACCCCATCAAGGTAAAGACCACGATCCAGACCGCCAAATATATCTCGCGCGGCAGGATACCCCACCCATAGCTCTGGTCGGCAACGCTTAAGAACTTCAGCGCCAACGCAATCTCAACAAAGCCCAGCACCACCTTAACTGAGGCTAACCACCCGCCGCTCTTAGGCATACTCTTAAGCATCGAGGGAAAGAGCGCACACAATACAAACGGCAGCGCAAAGGCGCTCGAAAATGCCAACATAGTGATAATTGGCATCCAGAAATCCCCACGCGTTGAGCTTATAAGCACCGTACCAACAATGGGCGCTGTACACGAAAAAGAGACCAACACCAACGTTAACGCCAGGAATAGAAGCCCTACAAACGAACTCTTGCCCGCACGCGAATCGCTCATATTGACCCATTTGCTCGGCAGAGTGATCTCAAAGGCACCCAAGAACGAAGCGGCAAAGATAATAAAGACAACAAAAAATATCACATTTGGCAGCCAGTGTGTCGCCATCCAGTTGAAGATATCGGCTGTCACAACACCCCCGCCAAAGAGATAGGTTAGAGTTATCATCGCAGCGATCGGCAACGTGTAGAGAACAACAATCAACACCCCATAAATCAATACATTAAGTCTCGAAGTGAGAGCGTTTTGGCTACCCTTCAAGAAGTACGATATGGTCATCGGAACCATCGGAAAGACACACGGCGTGAGTATCGCCGCAAACCCCCAAAGCATAGCCTCCAAAATGCTCCACCAGATACTCGAAGTGGCTCCATCTTCGGTCTCCGCCATAACCTCAAAGCTCTGCTCCGCGGGAGGGGTGCAGCTATCCGCGCTACACAACATCCACTCCACACTAAACTTAAGCGAAGAGGATGGATCTTCGAGAGTTAGGCGCTGCTCAAAAGTGACACTGTCCTTATAGTAACCGATCTCCATCTCGAAGATATCATCCCAAAGACGAACTGGATCTTGAGACGTCGTAACCGCCCCCAGTAACTCAACACCTTGAGACTCCTCAAAATCGAAGCGCGTAGGGTTTGGACCATCTTTATACTCCTGAGTATCATAGATATGCCAACCATCGTCGATCGTGGCATCTATGGTCAACAGGTACTCACTCCCGCCCATGGATTTTAGCGTTGGCTCACCCCAACTAATCTGAGCAAAAGAGGTTACGATGCTCAATAATAATATAATTACAGATACTATTTTTTTCATTGATTACAATGTTGCAGGAATAATTAAATTACATAACGACAACGAAACAAAAATAGTACATATTTGGTAAAAAACAAAAAAAAGAGTATCACGATAGATTAAAAATAGGGTGTATGGTTTGAAATCCGAGGCTAAAACACTATCTTTGTGGGCAAAAACAAATTTTAAAAAATGGAATATAATTTTAAAGCGCTAGAGCCTAAATGGCAACAGCGTTGGAGAGATCGTAAAACATACAAGGTCGAGGTAGACGCCTCAAAACCAAAATTCTATGTACTTGACATGTTTCCATACCCTTCGGGGGCGGGTCTGCATGTTGGTCACCCACTAGGGTACATCGCCTCAGATATTTATTCGCGCTACAAGCGCCTTTGTGGATTCAATGTGCTTCACCCTATGGGTTACGACGCCTTTGGACTACCCGCCGAGCAGTACGCAATACAGACGGGACAGCACCCTGCAATCACCACCGAGCAGAATGTAGCACGCTACCGCGAGCAGCTCGACAAGATCGGCTTCAGCTTCGACTGGGACCGCGAGGTTAAGACCTGCGACGCTGAGTACTACCACTGGACTCAATGGGCATTCCTTAAGATGTTTGCTCACTACTATAACAACGCAACGGGCAAGGCTGAGAGCATCGAGTCGCTAGTGGCTAAGTTCGAGAGTAATGGAACCCAAGGCGTGGACGCAGCGTGCACTTCGGAGCTATCATTCCCCGCCGAGGAGTGGAACGCCATGGATGAGGCGAAGCGCGAGGCGGTACTTCAGAACTATCGTCTAGCTTTTCGTGCCGACACGATGGTTAACTGGTGCGCTAAGCTAGGCACTGTGCTTGCTAACGACGAGGTTAAGGACGGACTCTCTGTTCGCGGTGGTTACCCCGTGGAGCAGAAGCGCATGAAGCAGTGGTTGCTCCGTGTCACTGCCTACGCCGAGAGAATGCTCACAGGACTCGACGCTTTGCAGTGGAGTGACTCACTAAAGGAGATCCAACGCAACTGGATAGGTCGCTCAACGGGAGCACAAGTGTTCTTCCCAATCAAGGGTTTCGATGAGAAGCTAGAGATCTTCACCACACGCCCCGACACTATCTACGGTACAACGTTTATGGTTATCGCCCCAGAGCACGAGTGGGCAGATATGCTAACCACCGACGAGAATAGAGCTGCCGTAGAAGAGTATATAACAATCGCAAAGCGCCGTTCCGAGCGCGAGCGTATCAGCGAGACTAAACGCGTGAGCGGCGTGGCTACTGGTTCGTACGCTATCAACCCATTCACGGGCAAGGAGATTCCAATCTACATCTCGGACTACGTACTTGCAGGGTATGGAACGGGAGCTATCATGGCGGTACCTGCGCACGACTCTCGTGACTGGGCTTTCGCGCGCCTCTTTGGACTCGATATCATCCCCGTTGTGGAGGGTGGCAACGTCGAGGAGGCGTCATACGACGCTAAGGCTGGCAAGATGATTAACTCGGGCGACATCACTGGTCTCGACGTTAAGGAGGCTATCGTTAAGATGTTTGACGAGGTTGAGCGCCGCGGACTAGGTAAGAAGGTTATCAACTACCGCCTGCGTGACGCTATCTTCTCTCGCCAGAGATATTGGGGTGAGCCATTCCCCATCTACTACAAGGATGATATCGCCTACCCTCTAAGCGAGGATAAGCTTCCATTAGAGTTACCATCTATCGAAGAGTTCCGCCCCACGGAGCAAGGTGAACCACCGCTCGCACGCGCTAAGAGTTGGCAGACCGAGGAGGGCTACCCATTTGAACTCTCTACAATGCCTGGGTTTGCAGGTTCGTCGGCATACTACCTACGCTACATGGATCCTCACAACAACCAAGGTCTTGTAAGCAGTGAGGCGAACGAGTACTGGCGCAATGTAGACCTCTACGTAGGAGGTATTGAGCACGCTACGGGACACCTTATGTACTCACGTTTCTGGAATATGTTCCTCTACGACCTCGGCTATGTGTGCGAAGCGGAGCCATTCAAGAAACTCGTGAACCAAGGTATGATCCAAGGTCGTTCGAACTTCGTTTATCGTGTTGTTGGAACTAATAAGTTTGTTAGCTACTCGCTCAAAGACAACTACGAGACTCAAGAGATTCACGTCGATGTCAATATCGTGCGCAACGATATCCTCGACACCGAAGCGTTCCGCGCATGGCAACCAGAGTTCTGTGACGCAGAGTTCATCCTCGATGATGATAAGTATGTGTGTGGTTGGGCTGTCGAGAAGATGTCGAAGTCGATGTACAACGTGGTGAACCCAGATATGATTGTCGAGAACTACGGAGCCGACACTCTACGTATGTATGAGATGTTCCTCGGTCCTTTGGAGCAGTCAAAGCCATGGGACACCAACGGTATTGATGGTGTACATAAGTTCCTACGTAAGTTCTGGCGCCTATTCTACAACCGCGACGGAGTGCTTGCCCTAAACGACGAAAAGGCGACCGACAAGGAGCTTAAGTCGCTCCACAAAACGATCAAGAAGATCCGCGAGGATATCGAGAACTTCTCATTCAACACCTCGGTGGCGGCATTTATGATCTGCCTCAACGAGCTAGGTGAGTGTAACAAGCGCGAGATAGCTATCCCGCTTACAATCCTTATCGCTCCATTTGCACCACACCTTGCCGAGGAGCTATGGGAGGTTGCTGGCGAAAGCGGTTCGATCTTCGACGCTGCCTACCCCGAGCATAACGAGGAGTACCTCACAGAGAGTTCTTTTGAGTACCCTGTGATGATGAACGGTAAGCTACGCTTCAAGCAGAGCTACGACCTCAACACCGACCCTAAAGAGATTCAAGCCGACATCGTAAAACATGAGAGCGCCGAGAAGTGGTTGGAGGGAAAAGCCCCAAAGAAGATCATCGTTGTCAAGGGCAAAATCATTAATATTGTCTACTAAAATGAAAACAGCAATTAAAGCGATTGTAGCGGCTATATTAGTCTCTCTCTCATTTGACGCAATAGCTCAGAGCAAGGAGTATAAACAAGATTACTACTTCAAAATCTGGGACAACACAACAGCGCCTCACTCCAACAACCTCACAGGCGAAGCGCGTGAGACAAAACCTCACAAGGTTGTTAATGTGACCACCGCGGAGCTATTTATCTTTAAAGCAAACAAACGCAAAGCAACGGGACAATCGGTTGTGATCTGTCCAGGAGGCGCCTACTACCTGTTATCAATGGATCAAGAGGGTGTCGACATGGCTAAGTGGTTTGCTGAGAATGGCATCACCGCAGCAGTGCTACAGTACCGCAATGCTAATGGAGTCAAGGATATACCCTTCGAGGATGCTGTAGAGGCGATAAAGATCATGCGCAAAGAGCACAGTTTCATAAACATCGACCCTGACAAGATTGGTATCGTCGGTTCTTCAGCTGGTGGACACCTCGCTTCATGGGTCTCGACAGCAGCACCTGACGAGGGACGCCCCAACTTCTCGATCCTCTTCTACCCCGTTATTACGTGCGAAGTGGGCAAAGGACACCAAGGCTCGTTCGACAACCTACTCGGCAAGAAGAGAAGCAATAAGGAGTCGAAGCTCTGCTCAACCGAGAAGTTAGTGGATCGCAAAACTCCACCTGCAATACTCTTTCACTGTGATGACGACAATGTAGTACCTTCAGTTAATAGCGCCCTCTACTACAATGCTCTCAAGGAGCATAAAACCAAGGCATCAATGCATATCTACCCTTCGGGCGGACACGGTTGGGGAGTCAACGACTACTTCAAGTACCACAAAGAGTGGCGTAAGTCGCTCATTGATTGGTTAGACAAATTAGATTAAACGAATAAAAAGAATATATGGCAGATAATTCAATTCTGATCCGCCTCGACGGACTAAAGCTAAAATACGAGGAGATGAGTAACAAACTCACCGACCCTGAAGTGATCTCGGATGTAAAGCAGTACATACAACTAACCAAGGAGTATAAAGAGCTACAACCAATCATCGAGACTTCAGACAAGTTCCGCACAGCACTCGCTAACCTCGCGGAGGCTAAGGATGTGCTTGCCAACGAGAAGGATGAGGAGTTTAGAGAGATCGCCCGCGAGGAGCTGGCTACTTTGGAACCAGCTATCGAGCGCATGGAGGAGGAGATTAAACTTCTTTTGATCCCTAAGGATCCTCAAGATAACAAGAACGCTATTGTCGAGATCCGTGGTGGAACAGGAGGTGATGAGGCTGCAATCTTTGCAGGCGACCTACTTCGTATGTACACTAAATATGTAGAGACTATGGGCTGGCGCTACGAGATCACATCATCATCGGAGGGTACCTCGGGTGGCTTCAAGGAGGTTGTGATGAAGGTCTCGGGAAATAACGTATATGGCATTCTTAAGTATGAGTCTGGCGTGCACCGCGTGCAGCGTGTGCCTCAAACCGAGACTCAGGGACGTGTTCACACCTCGGCGGCATCGGTCGCGGTACTTCCCGAGGCTGAGGAGTTTGATATTGAGATATCAATGAACGATGTGCGTAAGGATATCTTCTGCGCTTCGGGACCTGGCGGTCAGTCGGTAAATACCACATACTCAGCAATTCGACTAACCCACATACCAACGGGTATCGTTGTTCAGTGTCAAGACCAAAAATCTCAGCTAAAGAACTTCGACAAGGCATTCGAAGAGCTTCGCACGCGCGTATTTAACCTTGAGTACTCTAAGTACCTCGACGAGATCTCGTCAAAGCGTAAGACCCTCGTGTCAACTGGTGACCGCTCGGCAAAGATCCGTACATACAATTATCCACAAGGGCGTATCACCGACCACCGTATCAACTTCACTATCTATAACCTCTCAGCGTTTATGGATGGCGACATACAGAGCGTTATCGACCAACTTATCGTAGCCGAGAACGCGGAGCGCCTAAAGGAGAGCGAGCTATAGGGGTATGAACCGCACAGTTTCATCCACACCGCTCACCCTCTCGCAACTACAACACAACATAGCGAAGTCTCTCAATGAGAGCTTTGCTCTTCCGTTGTGGGTTAGTGCCGAGATCTCGGATATCAAAGTCAACTCATCGGGGCACTGCTACATCGAGCTAATCGAGAAGGGGAAGCACGATGGTGTGGCTAAGGCTCAAGCGCGAGCCGTTATCTGGCGCAGCGCCTACTCCAGAATAGTCTCATACTTCGAGGCTGAGAGCGGTACGCGCCTAGAGCGAGGGGTTAAGATCCTGTGTAAGGTGGTTGTTAACTACCACGAGATGTATGGACTATCGTTTCAGATAACTGATATTGATAGCTCCTACACCCTTGGCGAGATGGAGCGCCAACGTCAACTCACCATCATGCGCCTCCAACAGGAGGGGGTGTGGGATATGAACCGCGAGGTGAAGATGCCAATGCTCGTGCAGCGCATAGCTGTCGTTTCGAGCAGCAATGCCGCGGGATATCAGGACTTCTGCAAGGAGGTTGGGCGACACCCTTTCCGCATTGAGATCACTCTCTTTAATTCGCTTATGCAGGGCGAGGCAGCTGAGGAGTCAATTATCGAGGCTCTCTGCGAAGTTGCAAATCGCGAAGATGAATTTGATGTCCTCATCATCATTCGAGGAGGTGGTTCTGTGAGTGATCTCAACTGCTTTAACTCGTACCGTATAGCTAGTTACGTGGCTCAACACCCACTGCCCATTGTGGCGGGTATTGGGCACGACAAGGATGTTAGTGTTGTTGACCTCGTGGCACATCGAACACTCAAGACCCCAACGGCAGTGGCTGGTTGGCTTGTAGAGCGAATGGAGAGGATCGACTCGTGGCTGGTAAACTCAGCGCTATCGCTTCAAGAGGTGGCAACAGAGCTAGCGCGACGCGAGGAGCTGAGGCTTCAGACCCTGCAAAACGAGATTCTCACAGAGGCGCAGCAGCTCATAAGCCACAAACATCGCGATATTGACCAACAACACAACAACATAAGGGATCTTAGCGCAGCTCTCCTTGAGCAGCAAAAGACAAAAGTCGAACACCTAGGCATGGTTGTCAACAGTCTATCACCTCAAAACCTTATAAACCTAGGCTTTGCGGTACTACAATCGGCTGAACGGACTATTCTCTCGGTGGACGATACAAAGGTCGGAGAGAGCATCAATATAACCCTTCGCGATGGAGGAATCGAAGCACAAGTAACTTCAATAAACAGAGAATAATGGCAAAAAAAGTGCTTAAATATGACGAGGCGATAACGGAGATCGACACTATCGTTAAGCGTCTTCGCTCGGGAGAGATCTCGGTAGATATACTCTCACGCGAGGTTCAGCGCGCCACGGAGTTGATCGCGCAGTGTCGCGCACAGCTTCAAAAGGCCGAAGAGGAGGTTAAATCTATAATCGAGCAGTAAGCGTGAAGAGAGTCATCGGTTGGATAATTAACCACATCCCGCGCCCACTAATGCAGCGTGTGGCTGGGTGGATGGTACCCATTATCGGGTTGCTATACCTCGGCAAGGGTAAGGAGTGTCCAATCTGCAAGGCTCGACGACGTAAATTTATCCCCTACGGCTACACCACGCAGCGCGAAAATGCGCTCTGCCCCAACTGCCTATCACTCGAGCGACATAGGTTGATGTGGCTCTACATAACGCGCGAGAGCAACCTCCTCGCAGAGTTACCATCACTCATACATATCGCCCCCGAGGTCTCGATATCCAAGAGGCTCCAAAAAGCGTACAAATCAGCATCAAAGGCGGCAGATTACGTCACCGCCGATCTGGAGAGTCCTCTGGCGACAATGCACTTCGATGTGCAACAGATCCCACTTGCGGATAACTCTTTTGAGGTTGTGATCTGCAACCACCTACTCGAACATGTCAACTCCGACATCGCAGCAATGGCGGAGTTATACCGTATCATGAAACCCAACGGTTGGGGTATTTTACTCTCGCCCGTGGAGTATGACCGCGCAACAACATACGAGGATGATACGATCACAGACCCCAATGAACGCACCCGTATCTTTGGGCAGTACGACCACCGCCGCATCTATGGGCGTGACTACGCTGAGCGACTACGCAGCGTAGGATTTAGTGTCGAAGAGATAGACTACAACCAAGAGCTAACACCCGAAGAGGTGAACCTATACGCTCTCACGCGCGAAATAATATACGTCGTTAGAAAAATAACACAATAGAGTAGCTCCGCGGGGAGCACCCCGCCGCTGCCCGCGTAGGGCAGTTATATATCTTTGTAAATGTATTCTCGCCCTCCCTCCTAAAAAGCAATTTTTCAATAAAAAATTGCTCAGAGGGCGTTGGTTATAGAAATATAGGGGACAAGCCCCACTTGAATCCCCTATTTTATATAACCGCAATAAATCAAGAATTGATTTATGAGCAAGCGCTACAAAAGTAAGTGGGAGCTTGCTCCCCGCCCGTCGGCGTGAGACGGTAAGAGACAATACAAAAGCAGCAAACTACAACTTCGCTAGAGGTTCCCTCTGATACTCTTTGATTTGAGCCATTAGGTTATCTCCCTCACGGCACGATATATAGTAGCGATCTTCGTAGATATCGACAATCTCGATGAGGTATCTCCACTCTGTGGCATAGACCTTAAATCGCTCAAAACGTCTCAAATCAATAAACTGACCATAGTAGCCAAAGAAGCCGTAGCTACCTAGATAGGGGATAAAAAACCGAACGCTTCGAGGATTGACCTTACGCATTGATACGATCTCTGCTATATCTATCTCGGTCAACTCCAAAAGACACACAACAGAGAGTTTGTGAGGTGTTAACTCGACTCTGCGAGGTATCGAGAGCGCCATAAGACAGAACAGCGCCACAACGAAACTGGCGAACCATGCTGAGAAGTAACCATCGTCGTAGAGCATATAGAGCAAAACGCCGAGCGCCGAGACGATCACAATATGCACGATTGTGAGATAGATCGTCTTACGATCGAAGTTATACTTATATATTTTCTTGGCACTACTCATCTCTGCCTTGACTCTGTTTTGACTCTAAGATAGCCTCTGCGTAGAGCATATCTTCGGGCGTTGTGATCTTAATATTTGACCTCTCCCCCTCGACAAGCCACACCCTCTCGCCTAATGACTCGACAAGCGAAGCATCATCCGTAAAGGTTATCTTATAGGGTTGCGCGTAGGCTCTACGCAACATCACTGCATCAAAGAGTTGAGGCGTCTGCACGGCACGTAGCTTTGAGCGATCCACAATCTTCGAAATCCCATCATCACCCACCTCTCTAAAGGAGTCTACGACACTAACCACAGGCACTGCCGAACCCGATGCGAGAGCCTCCTTGACACACCTTTGAATCAAAGCCTCACTGCACAGAGGGCGAACACCATCGTGCACAGCTATAATCTCGCACCCCTCGCTCAGAGCCTCGGCACCTCGCTTCACGGAGTGAAAACGCTCCTCGCCACCCTCAACTGTGCGGTGAGAAGCGACAGTAAATCGAGATGATAGGTTCTGCCAATACTCGATACTCTCGGCGGGCAAGACAACAACGATCTCGACGCTCGAAAGCGCCTGGGCAAAGGTGTTTATCGAGTGCGCCAAGATAGGCAACTGCCCCAAGAAACGAAACTGCTTAGGCAGAGATCCGCCCATCCTGAGACCCTTGCCTCCAGCAACTATAACAACGCCTACACGAGGCTCTATTCTCTGTTCCATATCAACTTTTTACCAAACCCGAGGGTATTATCTGTTAACTTCACACTCTCAATATCTACTCGCCATAGCTCTAGCGGCATAAATGTAGCGTAGGGAAAAGCCTTCAGGTAGATCTCCTTATCACCACCCTGAGCCTGCTCCACACGCCCCACAATCTGCGCACCCTGAATCTTACCAACGATCTTGCTCTCTAGCACAATCGACACTGCCACCTGCGGGTTAGCCCTCATCTCGGCACCATGACGTGTAGTCTCACTGTTTGTGGTAAATATCAGCGCCCCAGCCTCACGGTTAAAGGCGTAAAAGGCATTTGAGCAGTAGACACCTAGCTCACTAGAGGTAGCTAAGGTCATCACATGGTGACGCTCAATGAAATCTGTTATCTTACTCTGCATCGGTCGTAGGTGTTATTTTTTCGATCTTCAAGGAGTCGAGATTAGTAATCACAATCGACGAACCTAAATCCCCATCTAGCTCCGCCATAATATGTTTTTTAACATACTCGAAAGCCTCCCTATTCTCCTGCGATATAGGTACCGAAGGCTCCTGCGGTATCTTCAGAGGATCTATAGCCTCGCCATTACGCCACACACGATAGTCGAGGTGTGGACCCGTCGATGCCCCCGTCGAGCCGACGTAACCGATGGTCTGTCCTTGGCTCACACGAGACCCTTTATTGATACCTTTGGCGTAGCGACTAAGGTGAAGGTACCCTGTCTGCATCTTGTTGGCATGTTTGATCTTGAGGGTGTTACCTCCTCCACCGCCCCAGCCCTTATAGACAACCACACCATCCGCTACGGCATGCACGGGGGTACCCGTAGGAGCTGCGTAGTCGACACCTAGGTGCGGACGATATACTTTATAGATAGGGTGCAGTCGCGCCCTAGAGAACTTAGAACTAATACGAGAGTACTTAAGCGGCGCCTTAAGCATCTGCTTGCGTAGACTACCACCATCAGCCTCCCAGTACTCTACCTTGTCGCCCTGCCTAAAGGGTATCGCGTAGTATGTTTTACTCGCTTGCGAGAACTTAGCGCCCCAAATACGCCCCACACCAACCGACACAGTATCCTCAACAAAGATCTCATCATAGATAACCGTAAAGCTATCTCCCTTCTGGATACCAAAGAAATCAACCGTCCATTGGTAAACATCCTCTAGCTGTGCCGCCAAAATATAGGGTAACTCCGCCTCCATGATAGCTCCCCACAGCGAACTTGTAATCACTGCGCTGCGCTTCTGTCGCTCCACGCGTGTAGGCTTCTCGCCCTTGGTGATGGTCACCGAATCACCCACTAAACCAAAGACTACGTACTCCGTAAGTGTGCTCTCATAGACAAAGTAATCGGCAACACTTCGACCTAACGAATCACTCTTAAGAAAAAGGTTGTATGGGTTACCCGCACGAAGATTGCGCAGCGGAAAGATATCTCTTGATAACTTATCTATACGGTCGATTGTAAGCGCCGACACACCGTATGGCGAGAGAAGCGTGCTCAGACTTTGCCCCGCCTTGATCTCTTTGCGCTCGATGTCGTACCCATCACTCGGAACTCCAAAGAGGGTATTAATTACAACCTCCTCTGTCTGCTCCACCGCCTGCTCATCGTTCTTCGCGGTCGTGCCACAGCCGACCACAAAAAGCAGAGTGAAAACAGATAAAAAATTAAAGATTCTCTTCATAGTAGTGCAAAGATAGTAATTTGTTTTAGAATCCGTTTAAGTTTTTCTCGCTAAAATTGTAAAGAGAGAGATGTTGCTTTAATTCTCTCTTTACAACCTGAGTTTTGGATAAGGGAAATTTATTGTTTACCTGTTAGTTTTATCAATTTCCCATATCTAAAACTCAGCTTATCGGCTTTAAAAAGCCGATGTATATTCGATAAACCCCTCTTGCATCTCCCCAAACCGTTTGGGGAGACTTACTTTTAAGTAGTGTAAAATAATTATTGGTGTGTTTTTAAGAGTACTATTGGAGATGAGATTTTTTTGCTATTAAATTGAAAATATAGTGGTTCTACATTGAGATTTAATTGTGAAAAATATCACTCCAAGAGTGCTTTTAAAAATATGGCAATAATTGTTTTACACTACTTAGAGGTGTTTTGGATAAGAAATTCTTATCCAAAACTCACGTTTACAAGAGGTACACAGCGGTGTCTATGTAACGAGTGTAGAAAGTGAGAAGTGAAACTGTTTCTTATAATAAAGCATAAAAATATCAGCTAAAGTAAGCCAATATTTTGCTTTTATAATTTTTATACCTATCTTTGGACAACTACGCTTGATTCGTTAAAAAACACACTATACTCCTACCGACTAAAAATGTTCAAAGATATAATCCTAACCATACTCTCGTGGTTCTATCAAATAGCAATCGCTATTCGACACGCTCTCTTTAATTGGAGAGTGATAAAGAGTCGTGAGTTTGATGTACCGATTATATGCATTGGCAACATCACCGTAGGAGGAACAGGTAAGACCCCGATGTGTGAGATGATCGTCAACTACATGTCCCAGAGCTACACCGTAGCTGTGATATCCAGAGGGTATGGTCGACGCACCAAAGGTTTTCTGGAGGTGAGCAGCAAATCTCACTATCGTGATGTAGGCGATGAACCTCTTCAGATTAAACTTAAGTTCCCCAACGCCTTTGTTGCCGTGTGCGAAGATCGAGTAGAGGGTATCGAGCGCCTGCTAGCTATTCACCCTGAGATCTCGCTTATTGTCATGGATGATGGCTTCCAACATCGCTACGTCAAACCAAAGATCAATGTTATCATGGTCGACGCAACACGACCTATACAGGACGACCACATGCTCCCCTACGGACGCCTTCGTGACCTCCCCTCGGAGCTACATCGAGCCAACTACTTTGTACTTACTAAGTGCCCTGAGAGCATGTCACCACTAGATAGGCGTATCCAGCGCAAAGTACTTATCTCCGTGGCATACCAAGAGGTATACTTCACTCGTTTCGAGAGCTTTAGACCAAAGGCTATATTCCCAGAAGGTGAGGCTATGGATATAACAATCGACCACAACACCAACGTCATAGCTATGTCTGGAATCGGCAACCCAGTACCATTCTCGCGAGCTATCAGTGCACAGTATAACCTCATCGACAATATCGTCTATAACGACCACCACGTATATAAAGTCAAAGACCTAGCTCTGTTAGAGTCTATTATAAAGAAGAATCCATCATCCATCATCATCACAACCGAGAAGGATGCAGTTAAATTAATGTGTAGTCAGAAGATCTCGCAACTCCTACGTGAGAGGTTATTCTATGTACCAATCAACATCTCTTTTATTGATGAATCGCGAGCAGACTTCCTCCAAAAACTAAAAGCTGATGTTGAAGCAAATTAAAGAGGCAGCCGATTATGTCTCAACACAAACCAACAACTTCAATCCCGAAGTAGGAGTCATTCTAGGCTCTGGACTAGGGGGATTTGCATCCCAAATAGAGGTGTGCTACACAATAAATTATAGCGACATCCCCAACTTCCCCACATCTACCGTTGCTGGGCATAAGGGACAGATGATACTTGGCATGGTCGAAGGCAAGAGAGTTGTGGCTATGCAAGGGCGCTTCCACTACTACGAGGGCTACACCATGGAGCAGGTGACTCTATCTGTGCGCGTGCTTAAACTGCTAGGCATAAAGAGCCTCTTCGTCTCCAACGCCGCAGGTGGCATAAATACATCGTTTATGGTTGGTGACCTTATGGTTATCACCGACCAGATAAGCCTTGCCCCAAACCCACTCATTGGCGCTAATATCGAGGAGCTAGGGCCTCGATTCCCCGATATGCACAACTGCTATGATCTCGACTTCCGCCATAAAGCAACAAAGATAGCAGACGAGCACAATATCAAACTACAATACGGCGTCTATGTAGGTCTCACGGGTCCATCATACGAGACACAAGCCGAGTACCGCTTCTTGCAGAGGATCGGTGGCGATGCCGTAGGAATGTCGACAGTGAGCGAGGTGATCGTTGCACGCCACATGTCGATCC
>JBCQVD010000140.1:0-3490 GCA_047173405.1 Rikenellaceae bacterium | reverse complement strand
AAAATTTTATCGCTTAGGCGGAATAAATTTGAGCCTGGCTCCGATTTGTTTCGCCTTTTCTTATGTCCCTATAGTTTCTTGACCTCAATTCAGTTGCATTTGCAGGTTGAATTCAGCGTTTATTTTTTTTGCAATAAGGGCAATATGGTCATAAGTTGTTCCGCAGCAACCACCAACGATATCAATGGTATTTTTATCTAGCACCCCACTTAGTGCCTCTAACATCATCTCTGGTGTTTGATTATAGTGCCCCGAACCATCGGGTAGTCCTGCGTTGGGGTAAGCCGATATCTTTACATCACAACCATTAGCTAGCTCTTCGAGGTATGGGAGCATCACCTCTGCTCCGAAGCCACAGTTCAATCCCATTGAGAAGAGTAGCTTCGAGCTTTTAATTTCGTCGTATATCTCTAGCGGTGAGTGACCTGATATGGTTCTTCCTGATATATTATCAACTGTTAGAGAGACCATAAGAGGGGTATTAGCACCTCTCTTTGTGCAAAGAGTCTCAAGAGCCTCTACTGCTGCCTGCACGTTGAGTATATCAATAGCTGTTTCGACCAATATAAGGTCTACGCCTCCATCAAGGAGACCCTCCATTTGACGAGTGTAGCTATCACGTAGCTCATCATAAGTAAGAGCTGTGGTAGGGTCCAGAACCATAAATGGCTCGATAGTAAGGGCATGCGATGTTGGTCCTATGCTTCCTGCAACCCAGCACTCTTTACCGCTCTGTTCAGCTACACTTTTTGCTAGTTTCGCTGAAGCAAAGTTAATCTCATAACTTAAGTCAGCTAGCCCATACTCGCTTAATGTAACCGAGCTAGAGTTAAAAGTGTTGGTTGTGATAATATCAGCTCCCGCCTCTAAGTAGCCTCTGTGTATCTCAGATATTATCTCTGGTTTGGTTAAACTAAGGATATCGTTCACCCCTTTGAGCGGATGGCTCCAATGGGCAAACCTATCAGCTCTAAAATCTTCTTCCGAGAGCTGATAGTTCTGAATCATTGTACCCATCGCTCCATCCAATACTGCGCATCTTTTTTCTAGTAGATCTGATAATTTATCCATCTGTTTTAATTTTTAATAAAAAAAGAGGGGTTAGAAACTGTTTAAGCTTTATATTCTAGTTCTTTTTGTCTCTTTTGCACTATTTTTCACACCTCAAAATCGTTAAATAGAACCACTATTCGCCTCATTTGAGGTGTAAAAACTAATACAAAATAGGTGTAAAATAACTTCTATACAAAATTTAAACAGTTTCTGAATGCCTATGATTCACCATGACACCACCCTCCTTTAAATTGTTATTTTTGTATCTATTTCTTTGTTATCACCTCAGCGCCAAACCATTGACGTAGTTTCTCAGGGTTGCCCATCTGGTCGCCTCGCTCGCCATTGAGGTCAGCGCAGAGATAGTATGCAAGTCCTGCGTCCGAGAAGTCAGGACCACATGGGTTCTTGCGTCCGCGCTCGTATATCCAACGCACATTCTCGTCGGCATGTGTACGCATCCAGTCCCAGCTCATCCATGAAGGTGCGCTAAACTTATTTTTGATCGTGTATGGACGTTGTCCTACGCCTGTACCATTCTGATCTTTAATGCGATTGAAGTTAACACGCTCGCCATACTTGGCAATCATCTTATCCCATGTCCATCCTGAGTGTGGTGGCTCGCTATTTTTTTCTCCTTTATAGTACTTGTCAGCATGGTCATTATTCCAATCAGAGTGAGATATAACAGTAACATAATCAAGGCTATGTGGATCCTCTTTCATAGCACGAGTGATTGCCTCACCAACGACCTGCATTGGACCAGCAGCCAAGATAAATAGAGGATCATCGGCTGTAGACTTAAGGATCTCATCACGCATAGCGTTGTATGCCGCTTCGGGATCCTCTACGGCTGCCATAAACTTAGTCTTATCGAAGCCGAAGCGCTTGCCTGTCTCCTCAGCACTTATACGCATGATATCGAGGTCGTTGCTCTCGCTACCCCATACGTGGTCACCATAAGTGTAGAGTGTTGTTTTATCTTGAACACCTGCTTTTGCAAGAATCATAAGGGTCATCATTGTAGCCTGCATGTCGTCATTGTCGTGCATATTACCATCCGAGCTAAGGGCGATACGTCCTTTACCAGTGTAGTAGTCTTTACCCTCGGATAGAGCCGAACGAGAGATCTTGACTGGTAGAATCTTGCCATCCTTGCTGAACTCTAAGCGATCAAATGCGATTGAGCGGCGGAAGCCCATATTCGATAGTTCTTGGTTATGGTAGAATAGGTACCAGTTACCCTTAAACTCAACGATTGAACCGTGTGTTGTGAAGCATCCTGTATGCTCTAGGATTGAACCTTGATATGTGAAAGGACCCTCTGGATGAGACGCTGTTGCATAAACAAGATTGCTTGTAGTACCCCAACCATTAGAGTATAACATATAGAATGTATCGCCGCGCTTGAAGATAAATGGACCCTCGCCATAGTATCCATCATAGTTCTCCTTGTGACCTTCGTTACCTCTAAGATCTACAGTCTTGATCTTACCTTGAACCTCAACCATATTCTCTTTGAGTTTGATATAGCGGAAATCGCGGCAGCCGAAGAACATATATGCTTGACCTTCGTGGATAATAACAGATGGGTCAATTGGCTCACGACCAACGAGTTTCTCGCCGCCTTTGTTCTTATCTACAAGAGGCTTGCCGCTATCCTTGAATCCAGAAACTGGGTTGTCAGAGACAGCAACACCTATCTTCTCTCGCTCGACAGGATAATAGAAGTAATATTTATCGTTGCGCTTAACACAGTCTGGTGCCCACGCCATATCCTTAGCCCAAGGTATATCGTCTAGTCCAAAGAATGCACCGTGGTCTGTCCAATTAACCATGTCGTCGGTTGAAAAGACATGCCAGTCAAGCATGGTGAAGTATTTTGCGCCAGTACGGTCGTGAGATGTATAAACGTATAGTTTACCATCAAATACTCGCGCTGTAGGGTCTGCTGTAAAGATGTGTCTCACAAGAGGATTTCCCTGGTAGACAAACTCTTTAGTCTGGGCACCTGCCATCATAACACACGTTAGAGAGAGGGCTAATGTAAGTAGTTTCTTCATAGGTTTACTTTAAATATGGTTAAAGTGCAAAGATATATAATTTTTGGATATCTCCAATTTACTTATAGCTATTTTTCAGGTAGTCGAGGTGTCTAAAATATTTATATCGCGAATAATCCGACTGCTCCTTTTTCGCCCCAATAACACTACCTCTAATTGTTTTTAATTATTTTTAATTTAAAAAGCGAGTAAATATACCTAGAAGTAGTGATTGTAGAGTTAATATAGTTGCGATACATTTGCAATCGTAAAATAAAAAAAAAATACATGAAGAATTTTATTACTCTAATTTTATTATCTGCTTTATCTGTTCAGGTGGGTATGTCGCAAAATTCGGCAAGCCAAATACAACAAAGAGATAGCTTAGATAAAAA
>JBCQVD010000033.1:0-19866 GCA_047173405.1 Rikenellaceae bacterium | reverse complement strand
TCGATCTACGATAGTTGAAGAAGATAACCACATCGTTAGCCTTGATGCGACCTACTGCCTCGCCACTCTCGCCAGCGAGGTAGATAGGTTTGATGAACTCGTCGGTCACCTCTGCATCGTAAGATGCCTGCATTGCTGCAACCATATCTGTTGTTGGCTCACCAACACCATTAACCATTAGGTCGTAAGCCTCCTTTACGCGCTCCCATCTCTTGTCACGATCCATTGCGTAGTAGCGACCGATGATAGATGCTACCTTGCCAGCCGACTGAGATGTGTGTGCTACAAGCTCCTCGATAAAGCCTTTACCGCTACGAGGGTCGGTGTCACGACCATCCATAAAGCAGTGTACAAAGGTGTTGTCGATGCCATAAGCCTTAGAGATATCGCACAACTTGAAAAGGTGGTCGAGTGAAGAGTGAACACCTCCGTTAGATGTAAGACCCATAAAGTGAACGCTCACGCCATTTGTCTTAGCGTACTCAAAGGCAGCCTTAACCTCGACATTCTCCATGATTGAGTTGTCGCGGCATGCGCGGTTGATCTTAACCAAATCTTGGTATACAACGCGTCCAGCGCCAATGTTAAGGTGACCAACCTCTGAGTTACCCATCTGACCATCTGGTAGACCGACATTCTCACCATCGGTGCGAAGTGCTGCGTTAGGGTAGGCAGCTGTCATAGCTTCGATATATGCTGGGTGCTCTTTGTAGATCGCATCTGCGTCATCTTTCTTGCCGATTCCCCATCCATCAAGGATCATAAGTAAAACTCTCTTGTTTCCCATAATTTATAATGTTTATATTATTAAACTTCCATTTTAAGTTGCTCGGCGATCATCTCTATCGCCTTTGATACAGCTGCACTCACCCCCTCGACGTTCTTACCACCTGCGCTAGCGAAGAATGGCTGACCGCCACCACCGCCTTGGATTAGCTTCGCGGCGTCGCGGATTACAGCTCCCGCCTTAACACCCTGCGCAACCACATCGTCACCAAGCGAAATAGTGATTGATGGTTTATCTCCAAAAGTTGAGCCAGTAACGTATATCAAGTTCTTGCACTTGCTGCGCAGTGTGTAGGCTAGCTCCTTGTGGAACTCCGTGCGACGTGCGTCGACGAACGTGATAAGTAGGTAACCTGCGTGCTCTGGAGTCTGCTCAAGGAGTGCCTTAGCTCTCTCCTCAACCTGCTCGCGACGCATAGCTTCAACATCCTTAGATAGAGACTCGTTACTCTCGATAATCTTCTTAAGGGTCTGAAGAATCTGAGGGTTGTTGATAAACTTCGACACATCGCTTAGTAGATCCTCCGACGCGTAGACGATATTCTCTGCTGCAACACCTGTTGTCGCCTCGATACGTCGCACACCTGCCGAGATAGCGCTCTCGGAAGTGATCTTGAAGAGTCCGATATTTCCTGTAGCTGAGGTGTGTGTTCCACCGCAAAGCTCTACCGATGAACCATACTTAATGACACGAACCGAGTCGCCATACTTCTCGCCAAAGAGCATCATCGCACCCGCCTCCTGCGCCTCTTGCATTGTAGCGCAACGGTTCTCCTCAAGTGGGTAGTTGGCGCGGATCTTGTCGTTAACCATGCGCTCGACTGTGCGTAGCTCCTCGCTTGTTACCTTTTGGAAGTGCGAGAAGTCGAAGCGTAGGTGTTCCGAACTCACAAGCGAACCCTTCTGCTCGACGTGTGTGCCGAGAACAGTGCGAAGTGCCTCGTGTAGAAGGTGTGTCGCAGTGTGGTTGTTAGCTGAATTCTGACGCTTTACGGTATCCACCTGGGCGAAGAGTGTCGCCTCAAGGGCAGCTGGTAGCTTCTGAGTGATGTGGATTGTCTGACCATTCTCCTTCTCTGTCGAGATGATCGTGATCTTCTCGTCGCCACTCATGATGTAACCCTCATCGCCTAGCTGACCACCTGAGTTACCATAGAATGGTGTGCGATCAAAGACTAGTTGGTAGATACTCTTATTCTTAGATGTCACCTTGCGGTAACGTGCTAGTTTAACTTCGCATGAGAGTGTGTCGTAACCCACGAACTCACTCTGCTTGATTGCCATCAGCTCTTGCCAATCCTCCGCATCAACCTGTGCTGCGTTGCGTGAGCGCTCCTTTTGCTTCTGAAGCTCCGCCTCGAAAGCCACAAGGTCAACCTCTACGCCCTGCTCCTTAGCGATAAGCTCCGTGAGGTCGATAGGGAATCCGTAGGTGTCGTATAGTAGGAAGGCATCGTTGCCCGAGATCTTACCCGCGCAGCCCTTGATAACGTTGTCGAGAAGTGTGATACCCGTAGCGAGGGTTCTAAGGAATGAGTTCTCCTCCTCCTCGATAACCCTCTCAACGAGGTTCTGTTGAGCCTTAAGCTCTGGGAACTGATCGCCCATCTGAGCCACAAGACCATCGACCAATCGGCAGATAAAAGGCTCGTTGAAGCCTAGGTATGTGTAACCGTAGCGCACCGCACGGCGAAGAATACGGCGTATAACATATCCAGCCTTGACATTCGATGGTAGCTGACCATCGGCAATCGAGAAGGCGATGGCGCGAAGGTGGTCGGCGATAACGCGCATTGCGATGTCGCACTTCTCATCAGCTCCATACTGCTTGCCCGACATCTGAGCAAGTCTCAATATTGATGGTTGGAATACGTCGGTATCGTAGTTTGACTTCTTGCCTTGAAGAATCATGCAAAGACGCTCGAAGCCCATACCCGTATCAACGTGCTGCGCTGGAAGTGGTTCAAGAGAACCATTAGCTTTGCGGTTGAACTGCATAAATACAAGGTTCCAGATCTCGATAACTTGAGGGTGGCTCATATTGACCATGTCGCGCCCAGGGATCTTTGCGATCTCCTCCTCGTCGCGAAGGTCGTAGTGGATCTCGCTACAAGGACCGCAAGGACCCGTCTCGCCCATCTCCCAGAAGTTGTCGTGCTTGTTACCGCGGATGATGTGGTCCTCGGGTAGGTACTTTCTCCAGAAATCATAAGCCTCCTGATCGAAAGGAACACCATCCTCCTCGCTACCCTCAAAGACTGTGGCGTAGACACGGCTTCTATCCATCTTAAGGATATCAACGAGTAGCTCCCAACCCCAGTCGATCGCCTCGCGCTTGAAGTAGTCACCAAAAGACCAGTTGCCGAGCATCTCGAACATGGTGTGGTGGTAGGTGTCGTGTCCAACCTCCTCCAAGTCGTTGTGCTTACCCGATACGCGTAGACATTTCTGGGTGTCGGCCGCACGCGCCCACTTTCGTGGTGCGTTACCAAGGAAGATATCCTTGAATTGGTTCATTCCCGCATTGGTGAACATTAGCGTTGGGTCTCCCTTGACTACCATCGGTGCCGATGGTACGATAGCGTGCTCTTTAGATGAGAAGAAGTCTAAAAAGGCTTGACGAATTTTATTAGATTCCATCTATATATGATTTTCTATTTTAGTCGTTATTTTCAAAGTAAATTGTCTTTATTTGTTAGACAATCCCCTAATAGGTTGCAAAATTAGACAATTTAACCTAAATTTGCACAATATAATGTGGAGTTTTTTTAGTAATGTTGGAAAAAGAGCAGAGTTTTGATACGCAGACCATAGTAAAAGAGGTTGTAGTGGCACCTTTTCGTCTTCGTACGTATCGTGCTGTGCGCCATTTTTTAGTCGGCTTCATATTGGTGTCGATTGCCAATATGCTCTTTTCCTACCTCTTTGACACTCCCAAACTATATAAGTTATACAACGAAAACCAAGAGCTACTCTCGAAGTATAAACTTCTTGAGGGGCGAGTCTCTGTGGCACAGAATAAACTTCAGGAGATCAGACATCGTGACAACCATGTCTATCGTTCTCTGTTTGGAATAGATACATTGGCATCGACACTCTCGCAGATGAGCTATCCTGCGCAGAAGTACGCCTCGTTCGAGGGCGATAGCTACGCGTTGGAGATGACCTCTCTGTGGCAGAAGTTGGACCAATTTGCGGTTGAGATATACGAGCAGTCGCTCTCGCTCGACGAGTTACAGCGATTGACTCAAAATAAGGAGGAGTTGGCAATGGCAATACCCGCAATATGGCCTATTGACCGTACTCGCCTGAAGAGTGGTATTGGTGCCTTTGGAATGCGGCGTCACCCTATCTATGGGCGATATATTATGCATAAAGGTATCGACCTTGCGGCAGATATAGGCACTCCAATATACGCAACGGCAGATGGCGTTGTGGAGAGTACTTCGCAGGGGTACCGTAGCCATGGCTATGGACAACAGGTTCTTTTAAATCATGATTTTGGTTACAAGACCCGCTATGCTCACCTCAGCAAGCGCCTTGTTCAGAAGGGTGATACCGTGAGACGAGGCGAGATTATTGGGCAGGTAGGTTCTACGGGAGGTTCTACGGGTCCACACCTCCACTACGAGGTGATACATAAGGGCGTGGTGGTTAACCCAATTAACTACTTCAATCGTAACATGACAAATGACGAGTACCGCGATTTGATGGATCAGTTGCAGGATACCAAGTTTGATACTTTTGACTAATAAGATAGTATGGGTAAAAGAAGTCGAATATCACAACTGCGCAGACGTAAACGCGTGCGACGCAATATCTTTCGTCTACTGCTTCGAGCATTAGTCTGGGCGGGTGTTGCAGTGTTGTACTATGTTGGATTTTCGCTGTTCTTTGACACCCCTCTGGAGTCTCATATCAAAGAGTCAAACCTTCGACTTCGCGCGGAGTATACTCGTTTGCATGGGCGCTACGACTCCCTCAATATGGCTACTCAGAGTGTTGTGGAGCGAGATAATGGTATCTTTAAGACTCTCTTTGACTCTACGCCGTATGATTTTGATTCGGGTTACGAGCAGCAGAAAGTAGCCACCTACGAGTACTTGTTAAGTTTGTCAAACGAGGAGCTTGCCGAGTACTACAATAGATCGCTGTCGGAGTTGGAACAAAACACGCAGAAGCTAACGAAGGGTGTGGATAGATTATCCTCAAAGCTTAGTGAGATGGGCGATAGCCTCAGATCAATACCCGCTATACAGCCGATTGTGAACGATCAGTTGACGCTGCTCACCGCTTCGTATGGTATGCGCATGCACCCCTTCTACAAAAGAATGTACTCTCATCAAGGTGTCGATTATACTATTCCAGAGGGTACACGAGTCTTCGCAACAGCGGACGGTGTGGTTAAGAGTGTGTCGTTGAAGAACTCAACTCAAGGTAAGCAGATTGTAATAGATCATGGTAATGGTTACGAGACTTCGTATAGCCACCTGGCGCTGGTTGATATTCCGCGTTATCGCAGAGTCAAGCGAGGTGATATAATAGGTCTCTCGGGAAATACGGGACTCTCCCTCACCCCTCACCTCCACTACGAGGTGCGCTATAATGGGACGAGGGTCGACCCTGTGCACTATTTTTTTGGCGAGCTGACTCCTCTGGAGTATCAACGTATGTTGAGAATAGCGCAGTCGGGAATGCAGTCATTTGATTAAAAATATAGTTATAACTAATATAAGAATATATGCAGACACGTTTACTTTTGCTTGATTTTGATGGTACTCTAGTAGATACCCGTCAAGCCAATTATAGGGCGTATCGTGATGTGCTCAATGAGATTAGAACACGCCTCGATGAGGAGACCTATTTCCGTGAATATTTCGGTATGCGTTGCGGTGAGTTTTTGCGCTGTATGGGTTTTACGGACTCTTACGAGATTGATCGTTTGCGTCGTCGTAAGATCGAGATCTATCCAGAGCACTTCCACACCGTGCGGCTAAATGAGTGGTTGTGGGGCTTTGCTCAAGATTTCCGTAAGAATGGAGGTAAGGTGTGGGTTGTATCTACGGGGCAGACCGTAAATATCAACAATGTGATGAAGTACCTAAACCTTGAGGCTGATATTGATGGCGTGATCACTGGTGCCGACGTTATTGATAGCAAACCATCGCCAGAGTGTTTCCTTAAGGCGATGGCTGCGGAGGGTGTGACGCCTCAGGAGACTATCATCTTCGAGGATTCAGTCTTTGGACTAGAGGCAGCACATAAGAGCGGTGCTCAGTATGTTAAAGTAGCGTTTTAGTACTAATAACTCTTAACTATATTTTCCTTTATTGTCTCAACAAGTTTTGCGATGGACTCTTTGGCAGCCCACGCGTTGTGTGTTGAGAGGATGATCTGTGAGGGGTCGTTGAGTGTAAGAAGTGGGGAGTTGCTGTTGATGGGTTCTTGAGAGAATACATCGAGAGCAGCTCCTGCTATTTTATGGCTGTTGAGTGCCTCCGCGAGAGCCTCCTCGCATATTATACCCCCACGGGCAACGTTGATAATTACGGATTCGCTGCCCATAAGCGATAGCTCGCGGGCAGATATTAAGCCGTGGGTGTGGTCATTTAGAGGAGCGTGTACCGAGATTACATTAGACCACTTCAGTAGCTCGTCGAGCGAGAGGTGTTCGTACTCCTCCTTGCGAGCGCACCCCGATGTTGAGTGGTAGCGTACGTCGCAGCCAAAAGCGGATGCTAAGCGAGCCACCTCGCGTCCAATATTTCCAAGTCCAATGATGCCCCACCTCTTGCCTCTCAGCTCGCGAATATGGCGATCAAAGATAAAGAGACGTGAGCTTTTGGAGTAGTCGCCACTCTTGACGTAGTTGTCGTAGTAGGGTAGCTGCCTTAGGAGCGCGAGGGTCATCGAGATAGTCGCCTCGGCAACGGAGTGAGTCGAGTAGCCCACAGCATTGCGCACCTCAATTTGTCGCTTTGCAGCTGCCTCCAGGTTAATATTGTTTACCCCCGTAGCGGCAACACATATAAGTCGAAGGTGGGGTAGCTGCGACATGATAGAGTCGTTGATTATGACCTTGTTGGTGATAATAACCTCCGCTTCGGCACACCTCTCGATAACCTCTTGGGCGGTGTGGGTCTCGGCGTAGCCCGAATAATCACCCAGTGAGCTTATAGGTGTGAGGTCACTCCCTCCGAGCGAATACTCATCTAAAAATACGATTTTCATAACTTTGTTTTTTTAGTAAATATTGGGACTGCCCTGCCCTGCGCGGGCGGCGGCGGGGTGCTCCCCGCAGAGCTAAATTTTGTAGCGTGTTGTGATTAGAGTCTTTTACTAAATGCAAAAGCATTTAAACACAACACGAATAAAAAGGAAGCCCTCAATACTCCACTGTGAAGAACTTTGTCGGATATCTATAAAACTAGCAACTCTCAACTAAATATCTAATTTAAATAGACACCTCTTCGCCAATGAGGTGGCGTATGACCACCGAAGCGCAGCCGATACCAAAGAGCGCGGGGATATATGATATTGTTCCGACATTCGATTTCTTGTTCTGCTCCTGGCAGAGAATCATCGCCCCTTCGCGTATGGGTTCGGGGGAGAATACCGCTTTGAATCCTTTGCGGATGCCTGCCTTGTGGAGTCGCTTGCGGAGCATGTGCGCAAGTGGGCAGTGGTGGCTCTTGGATATATCTTTAATCTCCATCTGCGTGGGGTCGGTCTTGGCGCCAGCACCCATTGAGCTAACTAGAGGGATGCCGCGTTGGAGCGTACCTATTATTAATGCAACCTTTGGGGAGAGTGTGTCGATACAGTCGATGACATAATCAAACTTGTCGGAGTCCAACAGCTCATCGGTGAGTTCATCCTTGATATATTTACTCACTATGCGCAGCTCTATTTTAGGGTTTATATCTCTAAGGCGCTCGGCAAGAACTTCGGATTTCTCACGTCCGACGGTTGAGTGCAGTGCCACTAGTTGGCGGTTGATGTTGGTTGGGTTTACTGTGTCGGCATCGGCTATTGTCATGCGCCTGACACCTGCGCGCGCCACCATCTCGGCAGCGTAAGCCCCCACGCCACCTAGTCCAACAACGAGCACATTGGCAGATTCTAATTTTGATAACTTATCGTCGCCCAAAAGTAGGGCGGTTCTCTCTAACCACTCTTCAGCCATAATTAATCTTCCTTATCTAAAAATTCTTATATAATTCTTGTATGTCGCATCACGCAGAGTGTCAAAACTACACCCTTTAAGTTGGGCGATTGTTCGGTAAATATCGTCTATTGGCGTAGTGCTAACGTCGCTCTCGACAAATATATTATCAAGAGGTATTGCCTTTAGTGCATTTATACTCTTTGGAGATCGCGCTGTAAGCTCCCCAAAAGAGACGAAATAACCCCTCTCAACAGCGCGTTGCGCCTGTTGTGCTGAGCCAATGAAGCCGTGGAGTATAACGGCGCGCAGCGTGAATTGCTTAAGTGTCGCCATCACCTCTTCGAATGCCTTGACGCAGTGGATAACCACAGGAAGTTGAAGCTGTTGAGCGTATTCAAGTTGTGCTGTGAATACCTCTAACTGCTTTTGGCGATTTATATCGCACGCGAAATCTAGCCCAATTTCACCTATGGAGTCGACGTTATCTGCTAAATTTGACCAATCAATAGAGTAGATAGTGTACTCCTCGGCATACCACGGATGTATCCCCCGCGATGTGATGGTGATCGATCCATCTCGGGGTGCGCTGTGGGTGTGTATGTCGATTAAATCTACCATGTAGAGTTCTGTAATTGTTACAAAAGTAAGCTTTTTTGAGAAATTTGAAAAATAATATGATAAAGTTTAACTTTACTTGAGAAAAAAGTCGTAACTTCGTAGCGCGTTTTTGTGTTATAATTGTAACAACCAAGACTCAAAATATTTCAATAATAATAATTAATTAACCATGTCGAAAAACATTCCATTACGTAAGGGTCTCGACATCAAACTCGAAGGGGCTGCGGAGCTTACGCTAGAGAAGCTGCAAATGGCTTCGGAGTATGCTGTCTCGCCACTCGATTTTGAGGGGATCACACCCAAGCTTTTGGTAAAGGTAGGTGACACGGTTGAGGTTGGTTCACCGCTATTCTATAGCAAGAGCAACGAGAGAGTACTCTTTACATCTCCTGTTAGTGGAACCGTCAAAGCAATTAATCGTGGCGAGAAGCGTAAGATTCTCAACGTTATTGTCGAGGCAGACTCAACTCAAACTTACAAGAAATTTGCCAAAGTAGACCCAAAGACAGCCTCTCGCGAGGAGGTTATCGAAGTTTTGCTTAACTCGGGTCTTTGGACTATGTTCATCCAACGTCCTTATGGTATCATTGCCGATCCATCGCAAACTCCTAAGTCGATCTTTGTCTCGACTTTTGACTCTGCGCCACTAGCTCCTAACTACAACTTCGTACTAGAGGGTCAGAAGGCAAATATCCAGAAGGGAGTTGAGGTACTTCAGGCGCTAAGTGCAGGCAAGGTGCACTTTGGTGTTAATGGTGCGCAGAAGAGTACACTCGCAGATGTGGCTGGTGTCGAGGTAAACTCATTCACTGGCAAGCACCCTGCGGGAAATGTTGGTGTTCAGATTCACCATATCGACCCCGTGTCAAAGGGCGATCTAGTGTGGACTATCAACGTTCAAGACTTAGCTATCGTAGGTCGCTTCTTTAATGAGGGTAAGCTCGATATGACTAAGGTTGTAGCTCTTGCTGGTAGCGAGGTGCAGAGTCCTAAGTACTATCAAGTTGTAGCTGGTGCTCCCATTGCATCAATGCTTAAGGGCAACCTTAAGGCTCAAGGCGAGGGTGACTCGGTACGCGTGATTTTGGGAAATGTCCTTACGGGAGCAAAAAGCTCCGAGGATGGTTACGTTGGTTTCTACTCAAACGTAGTGACTGTAATTCCTGAGGGTGATAAGTATGAGTTCTTCGGCTGGCTAATGCCTCGTTTTAAGAAGTTCTCGGTGTCGAAGTCATACTTTTCGTGGTTGTGTCCAAATAAGAAGTATCGTCTTGATACCAACGTAAACGGTGGACGTCGTGCTTTTGTGGTTACTGGTCTTTACGAAAAGTATCTGCCTATGGATATCTATCCTATGCACCTTCTTAAGGCTATTATGGCTGCTGATATTGATAAGATGGAGAATCTAGGTATCTACGAAGTCGTAGAGGAGGATTTTGCTTTGTGCGAATTTGTTGACCCATCAAAGACCGATATGCAGCAGCTTATTCGTGATGGTATTAACACAATGATAAAGGAGGCATAAGAATGAAAGGATTGAGAAAATTTTTAGATAATGTAAAGCCGAACTTCCTTAAGGGCGGCAAGCTAGAGATGTTTGAATCGCTTTTTGACGCAGTTGAAACACTCCTTTTTGTTCCTAATACAACAACTATTAAGGGTGCGCATATTCGTGATTCAATAGATACGAAGCGTACTATGATCCTTGTTTTTATCTCGCTTCTTCCAGCGTTCCTTTTTGGTATCTACAATGCAGGTTACCAAAATGCTCTTATGTTGGGTCTTGAGACAACCTTTATCCAAAACGTAACCACAGGTCTTATCGCCATCCTTCCGATGGTTATCGTATCTTATGGTGTTGGTCTTGGTATCGAGGTTCTCTTTGCGCAGATGCGTGGGCACGAGGTCAACGAGGGATTCTTCGTTACGGGTCTCTTGATCCCTATGATTATGCCTGTCGATACTCCGCTATGGATGGTGGCTCTTTCGGTCGCTTTCGCGGTGATCTTCGGTAAGGAGGTCTTTGGTGGAACAGGTATGAATATCTTTAACCCAGCGCTCTTGGCTCGTGCCTTTGCGTTCTTCGCCTATACACCCTCTATGTCGGGTGCCGAAGTGTGGGTTGATGGTATGTCTTCAGCGGTTAAAGCGGGAGAGGTTGCCGACTCATTCACAGGAGCTACTGCCCTTGAGCAGTTAGCTAACTACACTCCAGTAGCTGAGAGATCGTACACTACAATGGATGCGTTCCTTGGATTTATCCCTGGTTCGTTTGGTGAGACTTCGACGCTTGCTATACTTATTGGTGCTGCAATTCTACTCTTTACAGGTATCGCTTCATGGAGAACTATGTTGAGTGTTTTTGCAGGAGGTCTCCTTATGGGTCTACTATTTAACCTTGTTGGAGCTAACCCATATATGCAAATATGCCCTATCGACCACCTTGTAGTTGGAGGTTTCGCCTTCGGAGCAGTCTTTATGGCTACCGATCCTGTAACTTCGTCACAGACAAATGTTGGTAAATATATTGTAGGATTTATGACTGGAGCAATCGCTATTCTTATACGTGTTGTCAACCCAGCATATCCAGAGGGTATGATGCTCTCGATCCTATTTATGAATGCGCTTGCTCCGCTTGTTGACTACTATGTTGTCGAGGCTAACATCGCGCGTCGTAATAAGCGTATTAAAACTGTAAAATAGAGTAAGATGGCAAAGTACATATGTAAAGTTTGTGGATATACACACAACGGTGATAGTGCACCTACAGAGTGTCCCCTATGCAAGCAACCCTCTTCAGCTTTTGAGGCGGTGAAGCCTAAGGGTCTCTTCTCTGATAAAAATAGTAACGCTTACATTATCCTCTACGCTACGGTTATGGTTGTTGTTGTAGCACTTGCTCTGGCTTCGGTGGCTTTGAGCCTACAACCACGTCAAGCAGCTAATGTTCTCAACGAGAAGAAGCAGGCTATTCTTGCTTCGCTAGGTGCTGATGGTGAGGATTATGATAGCTTTATCAATGCTTATGCGGTTAACCTTAAGGGTGAAAAGATCGAGGGTGTAAGTGGTGTTGAGGTTATTGGTTTGCTTTCGGACTTGAAGGCGACTCTCGCTTCTGATAAACTACCGATCTTCGAGGCTAAGGATGGTCGTGTTGTTGTTCCAGTGGATGGTGTTGGTCTATGGGGTCCTATCTGGGGCTACGTAGCGCTAAAGCCTGATATGAATACAATCTCGGGTGTTGTAATGGATCACCAAGGTGAGACTCCTGGATTGGGTGCTGAGATAGCTAACATAAAGCACCAAGCACAATATGTTGGGAAACAGATCTTCGATGGAGAGAAGTTTACCTCTATTAAACTAGTAAAAGGAGGCGTTAAGGCGGGAAGTCCTGAGGCGATACATGAGGTTGATGGTCTCACAGGTGGTACAAAGACCGCCGATGGTGTGACTGCGATGCTTAGTAACTCTTTAGAGAAGTACGTTCCTTTCTTTTTAAGTAAGTCTAACAGCGTAAAATAATTGAGAGATGAGTAATTCGGAAAAAGAGCCTTTGTTTTCGGCTAAAAATATTAAGAGTCTCACAACTCCATTTAGCGGAAATAACCCAGTTATTGTTCAGATCCTAGGTATCTGTTCAGCACTTGCGGTTACTGTAAAGTTAGAGCCAGCTATTGTGATGTCAATCTCGGTGGTGGCGGTTACTGCATTTGCTAATGTTGTGATGTCGTTGCTTCGTCATGGAGTACCTTCACGTATTCGTATTATTGTACAGTTGGTGGTTATCGCGGCACTTGTAATCTTGGTTGACCAAGTACTCAAGGCGTTTGTCTACGATGTATCGAAACAGCTATCTGTATATGTTGGTCTTATCATTACCAACTGTATTATCATGGGTCGCGTCGAGGCGTTTGCTCTCGGTAATTCACCTTGGGCATCATTGCTTGATGGTATAGGTAATGGTATAGGTTATGGAGCGGTGCTTATTATCATAGCATTCTTCCGTGAGCTTTTTGGTTCGGGTCAGTTGATGGGATACCAAATTATCCCTGAGTCATGGTATGTTGCAAATGGAGGTTTCTACTCCAACAACGGACTTATGTTATTCCCACCTATGGCTCTTATAATCACTGGATGTATTATTTGGTTCCACCGTTCGCGTAATGCGGATCTTCAAGAAAAATAGGAGGTAGAATATGGAAGTTTTAAATCTATTTATAAAGTCGATCTTTATCGACAATATGGTCTTCGCCTTCTTCTTCGGTATGTGTTCATACATTGCCGTGTCGAAGAGCGTAAAGACAGCGATGGGACTGGGTGCTGCGGTAGTCTTTGTGATGGTGATGACCGTGCCTTTGAACTATCTTTTGAATGAGTATGTTCTTGCCCCTAATGCTCTTGTTGAGGGGGTCGATCTGAGCTTTTTGACATTTATCATCTTCATCGCCGTGATTGCATCTTTCGTGCAGTTGGTTGAGATGATCGTCGAGAAGTTTTCACCAACACTATATAGTCAGTTGGGTATCTTCCTGCCTCTTATCGCCGTTAACTGTGCGATCATGGGAGGTTCACTCTTTATGCAACAAAAGGTCGAGGCAAATGAGATCACCTCACTATTTGACTCTATTGTTTACGCTTTGGGTTCTGGTATTGGTTGGTGGTTGGCTATCATTATGATGGCTGCGATTCGCGAGAAGACATCATACTCTCAGATTCCTCCAGCGCTTAAAGGTCCAGGTATTGCCTTTATCATAACTGGTCTTATGGGTATCGCCTTTTTGATGTTCTCAGGAATTAAGTTGTAACCTTTAAAAGAGATATAAAAGATGACTTTAACAATTATCGTTTCGGTTGTAGCCTTTTTGGTAGTTACCTTAGCTTTGGTAGCTCTGCTTCTCTTCGCAAAGGCTAAGTTGACCTCTTCGGGTGAGGTTACAATCGACATTAATGGTGGTGAGAAAATCATCACCACTGAGAGTGGTTCAACACTGTTGAATACACTCTCTGAGAATCAGATCTTCCTGCCTTCGGCATGTGGTGGTGGAGGCTCTTGTGGTATGTGTAAGTGCCAAGTGCTTGAAGGTGGAGGTGAGATACTTCCAACGGAGACTGGTTTTATCAACCGCAAGATGCAGAAAGATCACTGGCGCCTAGGTTGTCAGGTGAAGGTGAAGGAGGATATGAAGATCCGTGTCTCTGAGGAGGTATTGGGTGTTAAGAAGTGGGAGTGCGAGGTTGTGTCTAACAACAGTATCTCTACTTTCCTTAAGGAGTTTGTTGTTAAACTTCCAGAGGGTGAGTCTCTTAACTTCCGTAGCGGTGGATATATCCAAATTGATGTGCCTAAGTATGACTCTATCAAGTTTACGGAGATGGACGTTGAGACTGAGTTCCGCGAGGATTGGGATAAGATGGATTTCTGGTCACTTGAGACTAAGAATCCAGAGCCAACTTACCGTGCATACTCTATGGCTAACCACCCAGCAGAGGGTAATATTGTGATGCTTAACATCCGTATTGCAACACCTCCGTTTAACCGCGCGACAAATAGCTTCGAGAAGGTTAATCCAGGTATCTGTTCTTCGTACATCTACTCGCGTAAGCCAGGTGACAAGGTGACCGTATCGGGTCCTTATGGTGAGTTCTTCTTGCCAGATGATATCACCGACGAGCAAGAGTTGGTATTTATCGGTGGTGGAGCAGGTATGGCGCCCATGCGTAGCCATATCATGGATCTATTCAAGACACACAAGAGCAAGAAGCCAGTATCGTTCTGGTATGGTGCTCGTGCGCTTAAGGAGGTTCCTTATATGCAGGACTTCAAGGAGATCGTTGACGAGTTCCCTAACTTCTCGTTCAACTTGGCTCTTGACCGTCCAGATCCTATTGCCGATGAGCAGGGTGTTAAGTACACTGCAGGATTTGTTCACAACGTACTCTTTGAGAACTATTTGAAGAACCACGAGGATCCAGAGGGATGTTTGTACCTTATGTGCGGACCTCCGATGATGATCTCTGCGGTTGTAAATATGTTGGATAGCCTAGGTGTTCCACCAGAGAATATCTTATACGATAACTTCGGTAGCTAATCCAGCCAAAATATGAAAATAAGACCTCCAATTTTTATTGGGGGTCTTGTTATTTTAGTAGGGTAAGAAATTTTTATATTGATAAAAACAGCTTTTTTTGCGGTAAAAAATAATGATTGGTAGATTTTTCTTGCATAGTATCTTTTTTTTGGGTACATTTGCTAGTGGGATAATCTGTGTTTTAAAATATTAGAAACTTTTTATGATTATCTAAAGAGTACTACCTTACGCAAAAATTAACCTAAAAATAGAACCTATGAAAAGACATTTGTGGCTTATAGTGTCGCTTTTACTAATTAGTACAGGAGCATTTGCAAAGCGCTTGTCGAAAAAAGAACAGAAGAAACAGGCCAAAATTGAGGAGCAAGCTGCCGCTGAAGTAGATCTAGGAGCAGAGTTTGCTGCTAAAAGTTTTGATAGTTTTACGAAGTTTTATAAGAGCGGAATCAATGAGAAGCTCTATATTCAGACTGATAAGCCATATTATAGCGCTGGTGAACAGGTGTGGTTCAAGGGTTTTCTTCGCAATTCAATAACTCACTTGCCAACGACTCTGAGCAAATTTATATATGTGGAGCTTATAGACAAGAAGGACTCTCTTCTCACTCGTGTTAAGGTGAGGGCTGATGAGGCTGGGTTCCATAACTCAATAACCCTACCAGCAGCTATCGATCCTGGGGAGTATGTCCTCAAAGGCTATAGCTTATGGATGGCTAACTGGGGCAATGACTTCTTGTTCTACCGCAAAATAAATGTAGCTAATCCTATAGATGATGCGGTGACTCTAAACTCTACATATAGCAAAAATGATAAGGGTGAGACAGTCGTTAGGGTTAAGGTGTTGACCAATACTGCTACCTCGACTGCGAATATGAGTCTTGATTGTAGTTACTATGTCGGCGATCGTCTTCGTACAGGTGTAGCCAAGGTTAAAAGTGATGGCGTAGCTGAGTTTACACTCCCCGCAGGTCTATCTCGCTCGAGCCTAGATATCGTATCGACAGATGATAAACATCCATTCTCCAAGACTATACATATTCCGATATTAGAGGATAAGATTGATGTTCAGTTCTTCGCTGAGGGAGGAGATCTTATTGCTCGCAATTTACAGACTGTCGTCTTTAAGGCGGTAGGTGCTGATGGTCTTAGCCGAGAGCTAAAGGGCGAACTACACAGTGTTAAGGAGGGTAAATTATTCGACATAGAGACCTCGTTTAAGGGTATGGGTCGTTTTAATTTGATGTCAGACCAAGGTGATGAGTACTACGCTGTACTTCATGAGTCAAGTGAACCGAACAACACAATGAAGGTGTCGCTTCCAAAGCCTGCAACTTCGGGTTGTGCAGTGAAGGCTGTTATGAGTCGCGATAGACTCTTGTACCAGATGATTGCTACTCCCGATATTGATCCTCAGAAAGTTGCCTTTGTGATACACTCAAGAGGTAAGATTATCTCTTCACATAAAGTTGGAAATGCAGGGCGTGTAAATAGTGTTGAGCTAAAGTATCTACCCGACGGTATAGCTACGGTCTCGATTGTCGAGATGGATGGCTATAAGCCTCTTGCGGAGCGTCTTGTTTTTGTTGCTCATCCGCACGTTACAACAACCATAAAGTCGAATAGACCTAGTTATGGTCGTCGTGAAAAGGTTAACTTAACCATCAACCTTAGAGATTCATTGGGTGGCGATATTGTGGGTGATTACGCCATAGCTGTAACTAACAGTAGTAACGTTAATCAGGATAAGTCGAACGATAATATCGTTAGTAATATGCTCCTTACCTCAGACATAAAGGGTTACGTAGAGGGTGCAGGTGACTACTTCACTTCAGATGCGAAGAAGGACTATGCCAACAGAGAGTTGTTGTTGCTAACGCAGGGTTGGAAACGCTTTGATCTAGGTGGTGTTCTTCGTGATAGCATAAGGCTCTACAAGAGTTATCCCGAGGAGCACCAAGTCATAGCTGGTTATGTTGAGGGTTTCTTCGGCAAGGGAGCTAAGAATGCGAAGATTATAGTACTAAATCCTAAGACTAAGTTTTTCGATGCTTTCCCACTTGAGGAGTCTAGTAACTTTAGGTTTGAACTCGATGACGTGCCAGATAGCACATCTCTAACGCTTCAAGCGGTGAGCAAGGGCGGTTCGGGTACAGCTCTTACACTTAATATTCTGCCTGAGGTATTCGCCGAGCCAAACTACCCATTCCTGCAACCACTCATTGGTCGTGAGGATAATGTAATCCCAGACTCTTATGTGATGCAGTCGAAGGAGAAGTATTATTATGAGGGTGGTATGAAGGTCTTTGATATGGAGGCTGTCGAGGTTACGGCTCGTAAGAAGAAGGTTAGCTCGTCGGTGTATGGTGCCACACCAGACCACTCGATGGAGTCTAAAGAGCTATCGATGATGCCAGGAAAGACCGTCTTTGAGGTGGTGCAGACATTCCCAGGCGTTCAACTTGTAGACTCTGACTCGCTTTCGATACGTGGAGCCAGTGTTAGTCCTCTTGTCTTTATTGATGATGTGAAGATGGACTATACATACCTCACAATGATATTAGTTGACCAAGTGGAGACACTGAGTATTGTGATCGCACCTGAGAGTAACGTCTATGGTTTAGGCTCAGACGGTGGTGTTATTGTGGTAGAACTTAAGGATGGTGCCGACATAGCAGCTGCAACGCCAGCATCACCAGCCATGGCGATAGTATCACATCTAGGCTATAAGAAACCGTCGGCATACTATCAGCCGAAGTATGATAATCCTGTGGCGCGAGATGATAAGAAGCCAGACTTGAGAACAACACTTTGTTGGGACCCTGCGGTCAAGGTTGATAGCTTGGGCGTTGCCAATGTGAGCTTCTTTACAGCAGATAGAATTACTGGTTACGATGTTGTCTTTGAGGGTATCACCAAAGATGGTCGTGTTGTAAGAGCGACACATAGTATTGAGAAATAAGATGATATAAATATGTATCAAGAGTTAGAGGCTCTTTTTGATGGGGTGTATGCCCCATCTCATTATCCGACATTAAGAGATCAAAGGGAAGCGTGGATTCACACGCGTCCCTTTGATGGTTTAAAGGTTTTAGACGTCACACCGTTATGTGCAAACTCCATATATAAGTATATGAATCTTATATATGGAGGTGCTTCGTTAACGCTAGCGCGTACGGAGCTATCGTCCGCCAATGAAGAGATGTTGTCTATTATTGAGCGTGCGGGTATCGAGGTTATAACTCCTGAGTGTGAGGCTCGGGAGTTTGATATAATAATGGATTGTGCAGCCCAGTTTATCCACTGCGTGGCGAAGCTTGGGCGCGTAGAGTTAACACGTTCGGGGGCTGAGTTATACGCGTCGCGAGGTGGTGAGGCTGTATATATGGCTGATGGTGGGCGCATAAAACTTATCGAGACAACGATAGGTACGGGCGAGAGCCTCTTTAGGGCGTTAGAGGCAATGGGTCACAGTGCGTGGGGGCGCTTGATGCTTCTTGGCTGCGGTAAGGTTGGAGGCGGCATCCTGCGCGAGGCGGTGAAGAGAGGTATTGAGGTTGTAGTGGTGAGTGATGAGAGAGAGTTGAGCGAGTGGTGTCGCGAAGTGAGTTATAAGGTTATTGACTACCGTGACCGTGAGGCTGTCGAGGCGGAGATTGATGGTTGCTACCTTATGGTTAGTGCCACGGGGCAGGTTGGCTCGGTGGAGCGCACGGTGAGTGTTGAGAGGGTGAGTAGCTCAAATATACTGCTTGCTAATATGGGCGCAGATGATGAGTTTGGGGAGTCGTTTGCGCGGGATCGCATCTTGGCGCAGGGGCGTAGCCTCAACTTCACACTCGATGAACCTACTCAACTGCGATATATCGAGGCGACACTCTCGTTGCACAACTATGGTGCGGAGTATCTTCTCGAGAATCCACAAGCGAGGGGTGTTGTGATGCCTAGTTATGAAATAGAGCAGAGGCTTCTTGAGATTACACAGCGTGAAGGTGAGATAGGAGCAGAGATAGGGAGTATTTTTTAGAAAAAAATAAATAGTGTTGTCCTATTAAATCCGAGGACTGTCTCCGACGGGCGTGGTGCTCCACGCGGAGCTAAGGATTTTATTAGCGTATTGTGATTAGAGAGAAGTATTTACCCCCAATACGAATAAAAACAAGCTTAAGTTTTGCGTGTCTTTGTGGCATACTAACACATAGTGTATTATGGTAATTATGAGGGTTTTTACTGGAGATGAATAAAATAAATAAAATATCTATGAAAGAGTTTATGGATGAGGATTTTATGTTGGAGACGCCCACGGCGAGCTATCTCTACCATACCTATTCGGAGCCTCAACCGATAATTGATTATCACTGTCACCTTGTGCCGCAGATGATTGCCGAAAATCAACGCTTCGAGAATCTTTCTCAGGTGTGGTTAGGTGGCGACCACTATAAATGGCGCGCAATGCGAGCTAACGGGGTTAGCGAAGAGTATATCACGGGCGCAAAGTCGGACTATGAGAAGTTCGAGAAGTGGGCCGAGACGGTGCCATACACTATGCGTAATCCGCTCTACCACTGGACACACCTTGAGCTTAGCCGAGTCTTTGGGGTGGATAAAGTGCTGAAGCCATCGACAGCAAAGGAGATCTATGGCGAGTGTAATGAGAAGCTTCTCAGTGACGCTTTTTCGGCTCAAGGTCTTATGCTAGGGTCTAATGTGGAGCTGGTGTGCACGACAGATGACCCAATAGATTCACTAGAGTATCATAAATACATATCTCAAAACCCATTTGGAACCAAGGTGCTCCCTACGTGGAGGGCTGATAGGGCACTTCAGGCGGAGGGTGGCGATGCTTATCGTGGTTATCTAGGTGAGCTATCAAAGGTGAGCGATGTGGCGATTGAGAGCTACGACGATCTACTCAAGGCGTTGCAGCGTCGTCATGACTACTTCGCTCAGGTGGGCTGTAAGTTGTCGGATCATGGTCTCGATACATTCTTCGCGGAGGATTACACGCTCACGGAGGTGCGTGCAATATTCGATAAGGTGTTGCGCGGTGCGGAGCTTTCGCAATCTGATATCTTGAAGTTCCGCTCAGCCATGTTGTTCGACTTGGCGGTTATGGACCACGCTAAGGGGTGGACACAACAGTTCCATATAGGTCCAATACGCAACAATAGCCCACGTATGTTTAAGCGCCTCAGATCGGAAGAGCCC
>JBCQVD010000032.1:0-19875 GCA_047173405.1 Rikenellaceae bacterium | reverse complement strand
CATAACAACCTATATTATTAATATAGGTAGATAAATATATGGGGAGTATTATTATATCGGGGTTAAAATCCAATACAAATTCATCTAGCTCCTTTGTTCGCCATCTATTAGTCGCCCAAATCAAATCACGCCCCCAGAAGAATATCTGCCATCTATTAGCCTTGGCTCTCTGTCTTATTTTGCTGTCTATCTTCAGTGGTGAACTATCCATAAAGACTTCTGCGCCCGAAGGCACACCACATCTAATGGAGTCGATAATTCCTCTCTCGGTAATCTGAAAGAAACGGCTACAAACAGTCGTTTGAGGTGCGCCTCCCTGACATGAGATATTTGCAATCTCATATTTTCCGCCACCAAATATATTAGAAAAACTATTTCCGAAACTATTGTTATCGCTCCACAATGAGTTTGATATAACTAGAAGCCTCATAACTCACCCATCTTTAATACTTTCGCCAAACCATCTTGTTGATTACCCCTGTGTAACTTTGAATTATCTTCACTACCTTAGATGAGATATTTTCATCTATGTAATCAGGCACCACAGACGACACTTCGCCATTTGCTCTCATCGCAACAGCCACCTCTACGGCTTGCAAGACCTGCTCTGTCGTTATGCCCGCTAGTATAAATACCCCCTTTTCAAAAGCCTCTGGACGCTCCGTTGAGGTGCGAATAGATACCGCAGAGATAGGCATCCCCAAAGAGCCGAAGTAGGCGCTCTCCTCGGGCAGCGTACCACTATCGGAGACCACACAGAAGGAGTTAATTTGCAGGTTATTATAGTCGTGGAAGCCCAATGGCTGACTCTGAATCACCCGCGCATCAAAAACAAAACCTCGCTTCTCGATGATACCCTTTGCACGAGGATGACAAGAATATAGTATTGGCATATCGTACCTCTCGGCCATTGAATTAACCGCTGTCATCAAGTCATAAAAATTCTGCTCATTGTCGATATTCTCCTCCCTATGCGCCGAGAGCAAGATGTATCGTCCGCGCTCTAGCCCCAACTCATTGAGCACGTTACTTGCTTTAATACTCTCAATATTCTCGGACAACACCTCCGCCATAGGTGAACCCGTTACGTATGTTCGCTCTTTTGCGACCCCTTCAGAGTTGAGGTAACGACGCGCATGCTCACTATAACAGAGATTCAAATCCGAGATATGGTCTACAATGCGACGATTCGTCTCCTCGGGTAGGTTCTCATCAAAACATCTATTACCCGCCTCCATATGAAATATCGGGATATGTAGACGTTTTGCTGCAATAGCCGAGAGAGCGGAGTTAGTATCGCCCAGCACCAAGAGTGCGTCGGGCTGCTGTTCGACCATCAACGCGTACGATCTCGCTAAAATATTACCCATAGTCTCCCCTAGATCCCTGCCTACGACATCGAGATAAAAATCTGGCTCACGAAGAGTTAGATCATGAAAAAAGAGTTGATTCAGAGTGTAGTCATAGTTCTGACCCGTATGAACCAATATCTGATCAAAGTATATATCGCACTTTTTTATAATCTCCGACAACCGAATAATTTCAGGACGAGTACCTATGATTGTCATTAACTTTAGCTTTGCCATCTTAATTATGCTATTACTACTGGTGCATTAAAAACTTATACAACTGCCCTGCGCGGGCGGCGGCGGGGTGCTTCCCGCGGAGCTATTCTTATCTTGCGATTGTTAATATATTGATTCTCAACCCGCTATTAACAATCAAGCACTTTACTAACCAAATCAAAAAATGTATCTGGTCTCTGCGGATCATAACACTCACTACACCACATAAAAGTCACCATGTCACAATCTCCCAAATTCTCAATATTGTGCACATACCCTGTGGGGATATTTACAACCTCTATGCTGTCGCCCGAGACAAAATACTCTATCACCTCGGCATCCTCGTGTCGCATATCTCTAAAGCGAATCACCCCCGTGCCGCTCACAACGACAAACTTCTCACTCTTGGTATGGTGCCAATGCTGCCCCTTTGTTACGTGAGGCTTCGATATATTAACAGAGAATTGACCTCTATCCTCGGTTCGAATAATCTCGGTGAAGCTACCCCTATCATCGACGTTCATCGCTAGTGGATAACTAAAGCCATCAGCGGGAAGGTATGATGTATATGTCGAATAGAGCCTCTTCTCAAAACCATCACCCACATTGGGCAGCGACAGATTACTCATCCCCGCTTTAAATGAATGTAGCAGCTCCGCAATACGCCCCAATGTCACACTATAAACTGTCGGCACAACACAATAATCGCCCTCTCTATGCTCCTGACCCTTTAGCGCTGCAATCATCTCATCTACCAAATCATCTATGTGGGTAAGCGCCATCACCTTTGATTGGTCGTCGACCGTGATTTCAAGCCCATTGGTAATATTACTACAAAAAGTAGCCACCACGCTATTATAGTTAGGTCTACACCACTTACCAAACACATTCGTAAAGCGATACACCAACACCTTCACTGATCTCTGCTTCGAATATTCGAACATTAGCTGTTCCGCCGCCAACTTAGACTCCCCGTACGCATTATCTAGCACGGCTTGCGATGATGATGCCATTACCACTGGTGCGCTGTTGCTGTATCTCTTAAGCGTATCAAGAAGTGTCCGCGTGAAACCACAGTTACCCTCCATAAACTCCGACAACTCCTTAGGGCGATTAACGCCCGCTAAGTTAAATACAAAATCTGCGTCTCGACAATAGCTATCCAGCTCCTCTGCCCCACTATCAATATCATACTCAAAGATAGTAATATCTCGTAAAAGAGAGTCACAGCTAGCCTTACACGATTGAATACTGCGCAACTGCGCAACGAGATTACGCCCTATAAAGCCCTTGGAGCCTGTGACTAATATATTCATGCGAATTGCAAGTTTTTTCTCAAAAAAAATGAATAAATAATTATCTATAAGTTCATTACACCTCTTTTATTACCCACTCACAACTTACATATAGATTGTAAATGTACTCATATTTTACTAAAAATAAAAATCATATATGATAAATATTACTGCACACCTCAACTAAGAATCTAATTAACAACCCTACATAAGGATTAGGCATGCAGCAAATGCAACAAAACAAAACCTATATAGAAGAAATAGTAGCTTTGGTAGAAACCATATTAAAATTATGTTTTTTTATCTGATGTTTGTTATATAAACAAAACACCCAACAATGTTAATTGATAGAGCAATAGAGCAATTTCAAGGTATCTCACTCTCTGAGATGGATGAAGTGAAGCTAATGAACCGTACAGACCGTAAGTACTGGTTCCACATAGATCTTTTAGCGGGTTTGCTCGAAGATGTTGCGCCGTACTACTATATCTTGGAGGTTAACGGGAAGCGAAATCTACCCTACTCAACAACCTACTACGACACAAAAGGGGATGAGATGTACCAAAACCACCACCGCGGCAAGATGAATCGCTACAAGGTGCGTCGACGAAATTACATCTCCACAAACAGCAGCTTTTTGGAGGTTAAATTCAAGAGCAACAAGGGACGAACAGTCAAAGTACGCAAAAGCTCAGATTACCAAAACACCTCGTTTAATGCTGAAGATGAGGTGTTTATTCGTGAGAATACACCCTACTCTTGCTGCGATCTGAAGAGTGTCTTAGTAAATGGGTTTAGGCGACTTATGTTGGTTAGCAAGGCGATGAACGAACGCTGCACGATAGACAGCGAGCTTCGGTTCAGAAGCGACGAGGGTGAGGCTGCGCTCAACGACCTCACCATCGTGGAGGTTAAGACCGATGGTCGTAGTTACAGCAAAATCATAGAGGCTCTAAACCTCCGACGCCTTCGTCCCTCGGGGTTCAGTAAGTATTGCATGGGGCGTAGCCTAACGCAGAGCAGCCTCAAACAGAACAACTTTAAGGAGAAACATCGCACAATAGATAAAAGATTAAACAACCCAATAAACAACATCAACTTATGGACATTGAATGGATAGAAAACATTAGTTTATTAGACATCAAACTAATTGATTTTGAGGACTTTGCAAAGCTTATATTTAGGTTTTTGCTCAACTCCCTCATACTCTTTTTAATCGTACGATTCCCCTACCTTAACTATAGCACACGACGCAACTACACCTTTAGTTTTGTCGCAGTTGGAACAACGGTATTCCTACTTTGTTTCCTGCTCAATAGCGTTAAGTTGGAGCTAGGCTTCGCCTTGGGACTATTTGCCATCTTCGGAATTATTCGGTACCGCACCGATGCTATACCCTTTAAGCAGATGACATACCTCTTTGTTGTGATCGGAATATCTGTAATGAATGCTCTTGCTAATAAGAAGGTTAGCTACGCCGAGTTACTACTCACCAACTTTGCAATTATGACTGGTCTTTGGATACTAGAGAAGTATCTAAGCAAGAAGCACGAAGGGTGTATAGATATTATCTACGAGAATATATCCAATGTCCACACCGCACAGTATGGGGTATTGCTACAAGACCTTAGGAGTCGTACAGGCTTTGACATAAAACACTTCGAGATACAGAAGATCGACTACCTAAAGGATATCGCCGTAATTACAATATACTTTACTCCCGACGACAACAACTATAATATTGAAGAGATATGAATATTAAAAAACTAATTCTACCACCACTGCTACTCTTGGGCGCTATTGCATCGGCATGGGCAGATGGAACAAAAGATGACCCCGAGGTTTTGAATAAATATCAGTTCGGTGCCGATTTTCAAATTAAGCTAACTAAAGGGCTAAAGCTCAACATAGAGCCAGAGCTACGCTACAACGGTGGGTACGATAAATTCCTACTAAGCGGAGGCTTAACATACAAAACTTTTGGGTGCATCTACTGGGGTGCAACGTACCGCCTAATCGTAGATAGAGGAGAGAGCAAAGAGAGCACAAGCAGTAGTATTTTTGGCTTTGGAGACTACGAATCGGATACATACCACCGATATGCGTTTGATGTCACCTACAAAGATAAGTTCGGTCGCTTCACGCCTTCGTTTAGGTTGAGGTACAACAACTTTACAGACGATGGGATGGATGATCGCGAGTTTCTGAGGTATAGAGCCAAGGTCGAGTACAATATCAAAAGGTGTAAATTTACACCATCCGCATCGGTTGAGGCGTACCAAAGTATGGAGGAGAATTTACTCTACAAGATGCGCTACTCGGCGGGCTGCGACCTTAAGACGGGTGAGAAGTCATCTTTGTCTTTAGACTATAAATTCGACTACTTCTGCTTGGAGTATAAGAATGCAAATATCTTTAGTTTAGGTTACAAATTTAAATTCTAGGAAATATGTCAAAATTCAACATTTTCTCAATACTACTAATGCTCACTGTGGCGCTCGCGGGTTGCCGTAATGAGGATTACATCAACTCCAATAGTTATGACGATGACGACGATACGTACGATGAATCACAAGTCGATCTTAGCAACTACCCTGATTGGACTGAAGCAACACACAGCAATGCCGCTGACCCCAATTACGATGTTGTATTTGAACAGGATGCAGTGTTAAATATCTACATCACTATTAGTTCGTCATCATGGAGCGCGATGTGGTCGGATCTAAGCAGTAATTTCAGATATATAGATAGCTCCTCATCGAGCTATACGCCTATGTGGGCGCCATGTACTGTCACCTTTAATAATACCGATTGGTATCAGGTAGGCGTTCGCTTTAAGGGTAATTCGAGTTTAAGCCAGACCTACGCTTCGGGAAATAAAAAGTTGTCATTAAAGTTAGACTTCGATCAATACGAGGATAACTATCCAGCGCTTAAGAATCAACGCTTCTACGGTTTCAAGCAGCTTAACCTCAATAACAACTATGAGGATGAGTCTCTAATGCGCGAAAAGGTGGGTTCCGACCTATTTCGAAAGTTCGGCATTGCATCGGCGCAAACATCTTTCTGTCGAGTATTTATCAATACTGGATCGAATAATGTCTATTATGGAGTCTACACAATCGTCGAGGAGGTTGATGATACGGTTATTAAGGAGCAGTTCAGCGACAGTTCGGGCAACCTATACAAGCCCGATGGCGATGCCGCATCGTTCAAATCTGGCACGTACGACACAAGCGAACTCTACCTCAAAACTAACACCTCGTCGCCTAATTATAGCGATGTACTGAGTCTATACAACGCCCTACACAGCTCTAATCGCACCACCGACACAGTGGCTTGGAGGGAGCAGCTGGAGAGTGTGTTCAACGTAGAGATATTCCTTAAGTGGTTGGCGGCAAATGCTGCGATACAAAACTGGGATACTTATGGAGTTATGACACATAATTACTACCTTTACAACAACCCAACAGATGGACTACTAACTTGGATTCCATGGGATAACAACGAAGCGTTCCAGAATACACAAAATAACTGCATTGGTGTAAACCAGATGGGATATGTTAGCACCTCGTGGCCTCTAATAAACTACTTGTTCGATATCCCAGAGTATGAGGAGATGTACAAGGGCTATTTGCGCGAGTTTGTGGATACGGTCTTTGTTGTTTCTGAGATGCAAGCTCTCTACGAGGAGTACTACAACCTACTTAAGACTTACGCCTACGCTGAGTCTAGTGGTTATACATTTATAAATAGCGACTCGGAGTTTGATAGCGCTGTGTCAACACTTAAAACCCATGTCCAAACTAGAGCTACAGTTGTGAATAATTATTTAGATTAAAATATGAAAATATTAAAATTATCAGCTATTACGATAGCTTTAGCGGTCTCTACGCACAGCTACGGTCAACTGAGCTACAAGATAAACGCTACGGGGCAGACTATCTGTTATGACGAAAAGGGCAAAGTACTTAAAAACTTAAGTGTCGGCGATAAGTACTACGGTCAGGATGCCAACTATTTGAGTGGCGCGAAGATGTCGTTCAAGGATAATGGCGACGGAACTGTTACCGACCAAAACACAGGGCTTATGTGGCAGCAGAACCCTCCAATGGATGGCATGACGTGGGCACAAGCCAAGGAGTATTGCGAGAAGTTGGAGTTTGGAGGCTACTCTGATTGGAGGCTCCCAACCCTTAAGGAGCTATTCTCTATAAGTGATTTCGAGGAGGGTTGGCCATACCTAGATACTAAATTCTTTAAGCTCTCAAATGGCGAGGTGACTAAAGATGAACAATACTGGGCAGATAATAAATACGTTGGCGAGACTGTCGAGGGCCGCGATGATGCTGCGTTTGGCGTAAACCATGTGACAGGACATATTAAAGCCTACCCCGCAGGATCGAAGATGATGAACAGAGGTGGCGGTCAGAGACCTATGCAAGCTGGTGGTACTCAAGGGTCAATGCCGCCACCACCTCAGGGAGGCGGACAAGGACGTCCTGGCGGTCAAGGCGGTGGTAGACCTCGTGGTAACCCAATGGCAAAGCAGGTACGTGCCGTGAGGGGTGAGATCTACGGTGAGAATAAGTTTGTAGATAATGGTGATGGTACAATCTCCGACACAGCAACAGGCTTAATGTGGGCTAAGAGCGACAACGGCAAAGGCGTAGAGTGGACAGAGGCTCTGCCATACGCTCAGAGCACAACGCTTGCAGGTTACAGCGACTGGAGACTTCCCAATGTCAAGGAGCTACAAAGCATTGTCGACTACTCACGCGCACCAAGCAGCAAGGGCGTTGAGGCAGCGATAGACCCAATATTTAAGTGTACGCCCTTTGTTAACGAGGCAGGCGATAACGATTATGGTTATTACTGGACATCCACCTCAGCATGCTTCACTAAGGGTCGACCATTCTACTTTGCATGGTACGTAGCCTTTGGTCGCGCGGTCAATAACCAAGGTGCCGACTTCCATGGCGCTGGAGCTGTACGCTTCGACTCCAAGGCTAATAATGGCACAAAAGTCGAGGGCGAAGAGGAGAGATACTATAATTTTGTAAGATTGGTGCGTAATATATCTACAAAATAGATATCTTTGTAAATAGAGATGATACGAGAGCGAAAGATATTAACTATAGAGTACACGGCAATAATCTTGCTGTGGACTCTTGTTGTCGTATTCCCCCTTCTATTCATGGATGACATAAATCAAAATTGGAGAGGTGTCTATGTCTTATGGAGCGAGTGCACGGTGGTCGGCTTTGCGTTCCTCGTAAATAGATTTATCCTAATGCCTCGCCTCTTCTTCTCGAGGAGGTATATCGCATATATTTCGTCGCTCATAGCGCTATTTACTATCCTCGGAGTTTTTGTTCTTCACTACGATGGCGTAAATGTAATACTCTCCATATTCGGGTATGGAGGTGACGTGGCAGGGGATATCGCACCTCCAATAATGAGCGCGCCACCACCAAGCATGCCTCCTCATGCAATACATCCCACTGTTGCACCTCACGCTGCGGCGCATCATGCTGTTACGGTTATTCCACCAACTATATCTGTTCTAATACTCTCGGTGATTGTCATTGCTCTCGATATGGGACTAAGCATCGCCTTTAAATGGATAATATCGGAGCATAAGCAGGCGGAGATAAATAAAGAACGTATATCGGCTCAACTGTCAAACCTCCAGAGTCAGGTTAGCCCCCACTTCTTTATGAATACGCTCAATAATATCCACGCCCTAGTGGATATAGACTCTAAGCGAGCGAAGCAGACGATCATAGAACTATCAAATCTGATGGATTACCTATTGTATGAGAGTTCGAGCCAAGAGTGTGTACTGCTCCAGAAAGAGCTACTCTTCATACGCAACTACATAAACCTTATGCGCCTAAGATACTCGAAGCAGGTGAAAATAGAGTTCTCGCACAGTGATAATATCCCGCCAGTGAAGATCCCATCGCTTCTATTTCTCAACTTTATTGAGAATGCGTTTAAGTATGGTGTTGACTATGAACAAGACTCTTTTATAAAGATCCACTTTGAGTTTGACCACACCTCAATAAGGATGACCGCCTCGAATAGTAACCACTCATCGTCGGTCAATGGGAATAGACATGGTCTAGGTATAAGCAATAGCCGCAAGCGGTTAAACCTGCTCTATGACAATGAGTATACCCTAGATATCACCGATATAGATAGAGTATATTTTGTAGACTTAAAGATTCCAATAGCGTATGATTAGTTGTATTGTTATCGACGACGAACCACTTGCTCTACAACAGATAGAGCAGTACGTAGAGGACACTCCCTCATTAGAACTACTAGGAAGTTTTAATTCGGCAACCAGAGCGCTCAGCTTTCTACGCGAGAATCGTGTAGACCTACTCTTTGTCGATATAAACATGCCACGCGTTTCGGGGTTAGAGTTTGTTGAGGCACTACCATACGAGGTAAAGGTTATTTTCGTCACAGCACATCGCGAGTTCGCCCTCGAAGGGTTCTCGCTTGACGCAGCCGACTATCTGCTCAAGCCACTATCGTATGCTGCATTTCTAAAATCTGTTGAGAAGGTACACACACGATACTTCAATAGACCAATCATCGAACAATCTAGTCGCGACTACGCATTTTTTCGATCTGCAAATAGGACTATACGCGTAGATTTCAACGACATACTATACATTGAGTCCAAACGAGAGTATATGGATATCGTCCTCAAATCAGACGAAACAGTTACAGTGCACGGATCGCTCAAGAGTATTCTCGACAAACTACCGCAGAGTAGATTCCTAAAGGTTCATAGGTCGTTTATTGTAAACCTCGAAGAGGTCAAGATCCTAGAGCGCAACTCTATTATCTTTGGCAAACAATATATCCCCGTCAATGAGCAAGCCCGAGAGATCATCTTGAAATTTATAGGTTAGCGTCTTATAGAACTCTACAACTGCCCTGCGCGGGCAGCGGCGGGGTGCTCCCCGCAGAGCTATTTTTTTACGATTGTTAATATGTTGATTTTCAACATGCCATATATTGAGAAATGTTCGATTAAAGCGTTGCTTTATCGTCCCTTTATCAATATATAGCGACGTAGGCGTAGCCTACTATTAACAATCGAACGCGATTACTGACCAAACCAATATTAGTATATTATAGAGTGTGGAAATATGGGGCTTGTTTTTATTCGCATTGGGTTTAAATGCTCTTGGCATTTAACAAATTTTGATATATAAGTTGTTTCTCAAATTTATTTGAAGGAATAACTTGTATATCAAAATATTAGAGCGAAGTCTCTAATCCCAATACGCTACAAAAATAGCTCTGCGGGGAGCTCCCCGCTCGCCGAAGGCAGTCCTCGGATTTAATCGGACAATAATAATAGATAACTAAGCTTTCGCTTTGATGTTTCTAAATGGGAGCTTCATAACTCCAAAGAGAGCCTCCCCGAAGATACCGCCACTCATCTTCGAAGCGCCCTCTTGACGCTCCGTAAAGACTATAGACTCCTCCGTGAGTTTAAACCCTAGCTTGATAGATGTATACTTCATCTCGACCTGAAAACCATACCCCTTCATCTCGACTGCATCAAGGTCCATCGCCTGCAATACTTTACGCGAATAGCAGACAAAACCTGCTGTTGCGTCCATAACCTTCATGCACGTAACTAAGCGAACATACGCAGAGGCGAAATATGAGAGCAGAAGGCGTGACATAGGCCAATTAATGACATTCACACCTTTTATATATCGCGAGCCAACAACAACGTCGGAACCAGAGTGCGCCACCGATAATAGGCGTACTAGATCCTCTGGATTATGCGAAAAGTCGCAATCCATCTCGAAGATATATTGATACTCGTGCTCTAAAGCCCATTTAAAACCTGCGATATAGGCTGTACCAAGCCCCAGCTTACCGCTACGCTCGATGAGGTGTAAGCGCTTTGGATATTGCGACATCATACGCTTAACGACCCCCGCCGTGCCATCGGGCGAGCCATCGTCGATAATAAGAAGGTCAAATCGAGTTTTTAACGAAAAGACGCACTTAATCATCTCCTCGATATTTGATATCTCGTTATATGTTGGTATTATTACTAAGTTCTCTCTCATTGCGTAAATGTAATTAAAATATACAGAATAAAAAACTGTTTAAGTTTTATATTTTCGTTCTTTTTGTCTCTTTTGCATCATTTTTCGCACCTCTGAATCGTTAAATAGAACCACTATTCGCCTCATTTGAGGTGTAAAAACTAATACAAAATAGCTCTAAAATAACTTCGATACAAAATTTAAACAGTTTCTAAAAAAATAACCTTGCCACATTAAAGAAGCAAGGTTATTTTTTTAGCTAAATTATATTTAACACTAATCTTTTTTACCTTTATTAGCACGATTCATCATGTCGTATGCTACAGGTGTTGCAATAAATATTGAAGAGTAAGTACCCACGATAACACCAATTACCATCGCAAAGACAAATCCACGAATTGTCTCACCTCCAAAGAAGAAGATAGCAAGAAGAGTAACCATTGTTGTACCCGAAGTGGTAATCGTACGAGCCATTGTTGAGTTAACTGCACTGTTGATATTATCAGCCAAATCACGCTTTGGATATAGCGTTACATACTCACGAATACGGTCGAAGATGATCACCGTGTCGTTGATTGAGTAACCGATAATGGTAAGGATCGCAGCTATGAAAGCTTGGTTTACCTCTAAGTTAAATGGCATAATACCATAGAGCAAAGAGAAGATACCAACGACAATCACTGTATCGTGAAGAAGAGCTGCCGTAGCACCCGATGCCCACTGCCACTTCTTAAAGCGAATTGTGATATATAGCGAGATTGCAATAAGCGAGAACAAAATAGCCCATATTGCATTCCATGTCATATCCTTCGCGATTGATGGACCGATCTTATCAGCTGAGATGATACCGTTAACATCCTCTTGAGTGTTGCGGAAACCATCAAAGGTGATATCGTAACCATAAAGAGGCTTCGCAGCGTCATAGATGATTCTATCGACCTCCTCGGTTGTCTCCTCTGAGGTGTCGTCATACTTGTACTGTGTAACAATACGCATTTGATTATCCTCACCATACTGCTTAACCTCGAAGCTTACATCTGAAGCATCACCACTTACAAACTGGCTATTGAGAGATGCGCGAATATCCTCAGCAAGCACCGCCTTATCGAAACGAATAACATAAGCACGACCTCCCGTAAACTCTGTACCGAGGTTAAGACCACGCACACCGAACGAGATAATCGAGATTAGGATAATTACCGACGAGATGATATATGCACTCTTACGCTTGCTTACAAAGTTGATCTTGATACCTGTAAGCCAGTTCTCGCTCCACGCTCTCGAGAAGCTGATACCGTTGAACTTCTCGATCGCCCACTCCAAAATAAGACGAGTGATGAAGATAGAGCAGAATAGCGAAGTTAGGATACCGATAATAAGAGTTGTTGCGAAACCTTGAACTGGACCAGTTCCAAATATCGCAAGTACGATACCTGTGATAAGAGTTGTTACGTTACCGTCGATGATCGCCGAGTATGCATTCGAGAAACCATCCGCAATAGCCATTGTAAGACCCTTGCCTGAACGAAGCTCCTCTTTGATACGCTCATAGATGATTACGTTCGCATCCACCGCCATACCCATAGTAAGTACGATACCCGCAATACCAGGAAGTGTAAGCACCGCACCAAACGATACGAGCACACCCATAAGAAGGAATACGTTACTAATAAGTGCTATGTCTGCAACCCAACCAGCTCCCTTGTAGAAGAGACCCATGTAGAGTAGAACGAGTGCAAAGGCGAGAATAAATGATATTAGACCTGCATGAATTGATGCTGCACCAAGTGAAGGACCAACCACTGTATCTTGAATAATGCGCGCTGGAGCAGGTACCTTACCAGACTTAAGCACGTTCGCTAAGTCCTTAGCCTCCTGAATTGTGAAGTTACCCGAGATAGATGAGTTACCACCCTCAATCTTAGAGTTAACGACAGGAGCAGAGTATACATATCCGTCCAAAACGATAGCTACACACTTACCGATATTATCTCCCGTAAGACGTGCCCACTCCGAGACACCCTCAGCGTTCATAGACATTGAAACCTCGGCTCTTGAACCACTCTGCTGCGAGTACATCTCATGTGCATCAACGACAACACCTCCATCAAGAGCAGCCTTACCGTCCGCTCTCTCAACGCGTAGTGCGTATAGGAAGTAGCGACCATCAGCGCTATCGTCACCCTTGATGCTCCACTCAAACTTAACATCCTTTGGAAGTAGGTCACGCACCTCTGGCATTGCAAGGTATGCATTGATTGCTGCCATATCAGCTGCCGCAGCAGCTCCGACAACGGCACCTCCCGAATAGTCTGGGTTCAACAGCGCGAAGAGTGGATTGCTCTTGCGATTGAAACGCGACGATAGATCTGTTGTGGCCTCTTGTCCAGCTGCAACCTCCTCGAGTAGGTCATCACCCGCCTTAGCCTCAACCTCCGTAGAGTCTGCGCTCTGCTCACTTGAGAGGAGAGCAGCCAAAGCACGATCCGCAGCCGCCAAAGATGGAAGAACCTCGCGTCCGTTATATGTAGTCCAGAACTCTAGTGACGCAGCACCTTGAAGTAGCTTACGCACACGCTCTGGCTCCTTGATTCCTGGCAACTCAACAAGTATTCTATTTGAGTTTGGTAGACGCTGAATATTAGGCTGTGTTACACCAAAGTGGTCAATACGGCTACGTAGGATGTTGAACGATGCCGAGATAGCGCCATCGGTCTCTCTGCGCAAAACCTCCTCAACCTCAGCGTTGGTGCTGTTAGGCATGATATCCTTGCGCTCGGGGCTAACAAAGATTGACGCCAAGCTACCACCATTAGATGCTGTTTTATATGACTCAACAAATGCAGAGATATAATCTTTTGTCTCACCCTTGTTGAATTTGGCATTTGCGCCCTCAATAGCAGCAACAAAAGCTGGATCGTTTGCGCTCTCACCCGCAAGCGATTTTACAACGTCGGCAACCTGGATCTCCAACATAACATTCATACCTCCCTTAAGGTCAAGACCTAAGTTGATCTCCTTCTCCTTAACCTGCTTGTAGGTGAAGCTTGTGAATCCTAAGTTATAAACACTTTGATTTTGTACTGAATCGAGATAATAGAGTTCTCGTGAACTCTGCTCCTCAGGGCTGAATTGTGCGGCATACTCTGCGGCCTTTTTCTCTACGCTTGACGCTTTAAACGTAAACGAGAGCTGATAAATACAGGCTAGCGTGAGAAGAACTGCCAGTAATTTAATTGCACCTTTGCTTTGCATTTGTGTTGAAATTTAGTAATATTTTAGTTTTCTTGTTTAATTATCACTCTATGCGTCTCAAACTTGAGGACAAATGATCCGCAAAAATAGTAATTTTTTGCGTAATTCCTATATCATATATGACACTTTTTTGGCATAATGAGATCAAAAGACCACATTTAGGCAGAGTGAAGCGTCCTAAATGTGATCTTTTAATGAAATATTACAGATCTTATATCAATTTTTCTAGTTCGTTAACAGTTTTGGCGATATCCTCATCGGTTGGTCTGAAGTCCTTCAGGATACCACTAAAATATTGCTCATAAGCAAAGAGGTCATTGAGACCATGACCCGAGAGGTTAAAGACAATATTCTTGCTCACACCCTCCTCTTTAGCCTTAAGCGCCTCACGGATAGCGATAGCAATAGCGTGGTTTGACTCTGGCGCAGGGATGATACCCTCAGTCTTTGCGAAGAGTACTCCCGCAGCGATTGTCTCATTCTGGTGTACCGACTGCGACTCGATAAGTCCATCCTTAAGTAGTTGGCTCACCGTTGCTCCTGCTCCGTGGTAACGTAGACCTCCAGCGTGAATATCTGATGGGTGGAAATTGTGTCCTAGGGTGTACATCGGCATAAGTGGCGTATAACCAGCTACATCACCAAAATCGTATTGAAATTCACCACGCGAGAGCTTTGGGCAGCTACCTGGCTCGGCTGCGATAATACGAGTCTTTTTGCCTTGGGTAAGATTTCTTTGGAGGAATGGAATACCCATACCTGCAAAGTTACTACCACCACCAAAACATCCAATCACAATATCAGCCTCCACGTCGGCCATCTCTAATTGTTTGAGTGCCTCCTGTCCGATAACTGTTTGGTGTAGTATAACGTGGTTGAGCACACTACCCAAGCAGTAGCGTGTATCTGCATTGTTCTTGATTGCAACCTCCACAGCCTCCGAGATAGCGAGTCCTAGGCTACCAGAGTCGTTCGGGTCTTTAGCTAGAGCGGCACGTCCCGACTCTGTGAGCGTACTAGGAGATGAGATAACCTCTGCACCCCATGTATTCATCATTAATTTACGGTATGGCTTCTGCTCATAGCTAACCTTCACCATATAGACTTGAACGTCAATACCAAAGTGTTGAGCCGCAAAGGCGATCGAAGAGCCCCACTGACCAGCACCCGTCTCAGTTGTTAGGTGCTTGATACCCTGCTTATAGTTGTAGTATGCTTGAGGCACTGCGGTGTTAGGCTTGTGTGAACCTGCTGGCGACACACTCTCGTTCTTAAAAAAGATCTTAGCGGGTGTATCGAGAGCCTTCTCTAGGGAATAGGCACGCACCAAAGGTGTCGAGCGCCAGATTTTGTATATATCTTGAACCTCCTCGGGGATATCAATATAACGCTCTGTCGACATCTCTTGCTTCACAAGCTCCTCGGCAAAGAGTGGATACATCATCTCGGCTGTAACAGGCTCTTTGGTTTGAGGGTGTAGGTAAGCGAGTGGTTTATTGGGCATATCTGCTAGGATATTATACCACTGGGTAGGATGCATATGCTCCTCGAGCATAAATTTCTTCTGTTTCATTGGTTATGTAGTTTTAATTTTGTTTGCTTTGCTTTTAAAAAAGACCGTTGCTTACCTTTAATAAAGTAAACAACGGCAAAAATTCTACAACACTATATAATGCGTACAAATAGCTCAAACACTATTTACAGCTTATCAATGTGTCTCTTCATTTTTACTAATGACAAATTTAGGAATAATTTATCAAAAACAAAAATAATAATTACTAAAAATGATACTGCACCATTACACTAGCTCGGTTGGCGCTATTCTTTGTCTGATCCATATTCTTACGATTTCCGTAGATATATTCACAAGCAATCTGCATACGAGGAGTTACGGCGTAGAATACATTTCCGAAGATATATTGACCCATTTTATACTCATCATCCGAGTAATAACCATACTTAGTATCTACATTTACAGCCGAGTAACCTCCCGTTGCCGAGACACGCGACGAGATATTAAACTCAGCTGCCGCCTGCCACGCATACATTGGTGTCGCTTGAAGCTCTGCCCCATCGTCTGACTTAGGTGTAAAGTCAAGCCCCGAACCTATAAGGTCTTGGATATATGGGGTGATACCCTCACCTAGTGTACCGCTATATATCAGCTTCATCCAGTGACACAGCTTTGCGCGACCACTGAGCTGAACGCCCCAACCCACTTGTGTGGTATTCTTATCGCTCGTGACGCTATAAGCATACATATCGCGGAAGATACCCGACATGCGAAGGTGAGAGTCTCGGTTCTCGCCCCACTGATACTGTAAATAGATCGGTATATCTGGCACTCGTTGTGGGATCTCCTCAAACGTTGTCCCATAGGTACCCGAGACGTTAGGCTGCTCCAGAGCGATCGCTGCCGTTAGGTGGTCGTCAGCCCACGAACGTTGGTATCTAATAAGTGTTGCATAGTTGAAACAATAGGCATTAGGACCTTGGAAATCAATAGTACGAGGTGCCGCCATTGGGTCACTAAAGGTTGTCACTGCGCGACCTGCCGTAATACCCATAAACGACACATAAGCGTTACGTAGACGAGGCGTATAACTAGACTCTGCACCACCTCTAAAGTCGGTATCAATAAAGATATCAACCCTACCCAGAGCACGAGTGTTGGCAATACCCTTAAAGAACAGACGCGAAGTCGAAGCGTCCATGGTCAACTTTTGGCGCGTATCGTAACTCGACGTAGTTGGGATATCATAGGTCACAAAGTCGATATTATCGACAACACCGTTAAAATCATAGCTTGAGCGCAGTTGAACAAAGCCACCTATACCGAACGAAAACTTATTTTTTCGTTGGGCAAAGATCAAAAGTGGAGGCAACGCACTCTGATAACCCTGTTCGAAGCCCGCTTCGAAGATATCAACTATACTCTGCATAGCCACCTCGCGCTCCCTCTTTGCATCTCGAAGGTACTCTCGAACCTCCCTCTTCGAGTCAAACTCGTAGAGGTTACCCTCATCCTGTTCGCTAATTAAAAAAACCTTCGCCTTGCCACCCGTAGAGTAGTCTTGTGCTGATACTGCGGAGCACAATAGCAACGCAGCAATTAAAAGTCTAAATGTTTTCATGAAATTTGTTTTTGGTAAATAATAAGAATCTTATGAATGTGTTATACTTTATATACTCTTTGTAAAGTTTCGCAAGTTGTGTGCCAAATCCATTTTTTTGTTACCTTTGCATTATAAAGATAATTAAAGAGAAGCGCTCACCCCACTACACCTATATATTAATGTAAGTTATGAATATTACAATATCTGTCGCTATCTCAGCCGACAACTTCATGGACGACAACTCGCCACAGCGATTAATACTATCCAACCAAGAGGATTGGGCAGAGGTGTATAGGCTCAGAGCTGATTCAGATGCAATATTAATAGGTGCACAAACCCTACGCTCCGACAACCCCTCGCTAGGAGTCAAGAGCGAGGAGCTTCGAGAGGCGCGCACACGCAGAGGCTCTTCGAGAGAACCCGTGCGCGTAGTTCTAAGTGGTAAGGGTGTAATCTCCGCCGATCTAAAGCTCTTCAACAAAGGAGAGGGGCAGATTATTATATTTTCGAATATCGCGCGCCCAGAGCTAGAGCACCTATGCGAAGTGGTTGTTAAGGATAGCTACGATATCTTCTACGTCATAACAGAGCTAGAGAAGCGAGGTATTAAGAATCTATTTGTCGAAGGTGGCGTCAATGTGCTTAATCAACTCTTTGCGACTCGACTATACGACAGAGTAAGGGTGGCGCGTAACACCACGGTTATGGTCAAAGACTCAACAGCCCCACACCTTAAGCTGCCGACAGATATCACCTCTCTGCCCGTTGAGAAACAGACACTCGCAGAGGTTGAGGTGTCCACCTACTTCGCCCACAAGCAGGATAACTCTACCGTCGACAAACTATACATGTCGCGCGCAGTAGAGGCTAGCCGCAACTCACCACCCGCCGCGACATGTTATAGAGTAGGCGCGGTGGTTGTCACCTCGAAGGGTGAAATATTTGAAGGATACACGCACGAAGGCAGCCCAACGCACCACGCTGAGCAGATAGCAATCTTCAAAGCACAAAAAAATGGAGCTGAACTAAAGGGGTCAACTATCTACTCTACTATTGAACCCTGCTCGAAGCGAACAAGCGAGCCTAAGAGCTGCTCTCAACTAATCATGGAGCTAGGCTTCTCGCGCGTTGTCTTTGCGCTCTACGAACCTAGCTGCTTTGTCTGCTGCGAAGGGGCTTCAAACCTACGACGCGCAGGTGTAGAGGTGAAGCAGATGGCTGAATTTGAGGCTCCAGTGCGCAAGATAAATGCGCATGTTATTGGGGAATAAAGATATATGTAATATCGCCCTGATGTTTAGCAGGAGCAGAGTTGTTGATATCAAAGCGTGATGCTCGTGCAGCATTAAGCGCTGTCTTCTGCATACACTCATCACCGCCACTACTCACGCGAGCCTCAACGACCTCTCCTGCGCGATTAACAGTGATGCTAACCTTTACCTGCCCACCCCCCTCACAGCGATACGCGGGAACCACAAGATGGCGAGAGTATCTTATAGGATCCTTAAGCGAGAACGAAACCGTTACATTGCCCTCTACCTTCTGCTCCTTGCCTTGTGAAGTAGACTCCTTATCTCGATTATTGCGCATCGCCTCAACCTCCGAGATACCCTTAAGGTAGGCTTCACGGTTGGCCTCCATAGATTTCTGAGCCTGCGAAGCAGAGGCTGTCAGCTCTTGAACCTTAGTTCCCCTATCATCCTTAACCCTCTCGTCCAGAGCATTTTCGTTAGACGAGCGGTTCTTGACCGACTCCCAATCAAATTTCTGCTTCTGGGCAACCTGCTCTTGAAGCTTATCGCGCATCTCCTTAAGATCTTCAAGGTCATCAATATCAATATACATACCCTGATATGTAGGGTTACTACCAACTATTATCTTTGCACTAACAAAAATAATAGCCACAACCAAATATGTAATTAGTGTAACACACAATCCAACTCTGTGCTCATACGCCCACTCTCCTATATCGACCTTTTTTCTCTCAAAAGGGAGTTTTATTTTTGGCTTTCGGGGCTTTCGAGGCTCGCAATTATCTATCATTGTGATTATATATAACGTTTTATGTTAGCAAAAGTAGGTATTTTTAATCAAAAATTCATATCTTTGCGATCAAAATAACTAACCGCAACTATTTATGTTAGACAAACAACAAACATTAAAATCATCTATTTGCTTTAGTGGCAAGGGGTTGCACACTGGCGCAAATGTCAATATGACAGTACTACCTGCCCCAGCAGATTACGGAATTGTATTTCGCCGAGTAGACATCGAAGGTGCGGAGGAGATCCCAGCCCTAAGTGATTTTGTTGTGGATACCTCACGAGGTACAACAATAGAGAAGGATGGTAATAGAGTAGCCACAATAGAGCACATACTATCAGCGCTTTGGACACTCGGTGTCGACAACGCAATAGTCGAGATTGATGGTCCTGAGACCCCAATCATGGATGGCTCGGCTCGCGAGTATGCAGAGGCTATAATGGCGACAGGATTGGAGGATCTTAATGCTCAAAGAAAGTATTTCGTTGTAGGCGAGAAGAAACACTAC
>JBCQVD010000139.1:0-3561 GCA_047173405.1 Rikenellaceae bacterium | reverse complement strand
CGTACTCACCAATCGACAAATTTTGAGCAGACGATGATACCACCCCAATAAGGAGTGTTATTATTAAAAAATATCTCATGCTTTGATAGAGTAAAATATTGCGTAAAAAACAGGCAATACACAGATGGTCAATAGTGTAGCCACAAATAATCCACCCATAATAGTGGCTGCCATCGCTCCAAAGAGCGAATCAAACAGAAGAGGAATCATTCCTAATATTGTTGTTCCTGACGCCACAACAACGGGAACTATCCTACTGCGCGTAGCCTCTACGACAGCCTCATACGCAGGCAGCCCTTCACCTTGCAACTCTCGTATGCGAGCCACTAGAACCACTGCGTTCTTTATATTCATACCGATGAGACCAAGAAGCCCTAGTAGTGCGAAAAAATTAAACGGCTTACCACTCAACCACAACCCTAAAACAACACCTATAAAGATCAGCGGTATCATACAAAGAATTACGATTGGATCACGATAGTTGCCAAATAACAACAGTAACACAATGAAAATTAAAGCCAACGAGAGCGGCATATACTCAGCAAGTGCATCATTAGACTCCACCTGACTCTCCTCCTCTCCAAATATTCGAAATTGATAACCTTGAGGCGTTACCACATAATGCTCCACAGAGTCTTTTATCTGTTTAAAAAGAGACTTTGTGTTAACTCCTCGAACTGGATCACACTGCGCTTTCATCACTCGCTGACGATTGAATCGCTTAATTACACCAGCCTCATATTCATATTTAAACCCACTCACAGCCTGCTCCACAGCATACAAACGCCCTTTAGGGGTGAAAATAGGCAGCGTCTGAAGGTTCGCAAGGTTATAGTCGTTGATATTAGCATCACGCATCAATATTGGCATAAACTGATCCGCCTCTCTGTATTCACCTAATTGATAACCACTTGTAGCAATAGTTAACCCGCTGGCTAAATCCCCACGCGACACACCTATTCGCTGACCTAGCATTTGCGAATATATAGGCTTCCATGTCGGAATGCAATTACCCCAACTATTTCGGATGTTGGTTGCATTTCTATTGCGCCACATTATAGACTCAGCCTGAGAGGTTAGCGATATAAGAGTATCAATATCCTCACCGATAAATCCCATCTCTATGGTAGCATCAGGAACAGGTGACAGCTTAAAGAGCGAGGATCTCAACCACACATCTGGGTATAAAGACTCTACATGACTTGCAAACCGAGCTTCAACCTCCTCCGTCTGCTTATTATCATTAAGCTCCACGAGTATATTTCCAAAATTTGGCGACAGAGCAACCGATCCGCTTGCTATATAGTAGCGAGGTGGCGACCCACCCATCGTCATTGAAACCCGCTTGACCTCGGGCTGCTCCAGTAACCAGCTCTCCATCTTGACCATCTCCTGCTCCGTAGCTCTAATATTGTAGCCCTCGGGGAGAATTATATCAGCCCTAAAATACTCCTTATCGAGTGTTGGAAAAAAGTTCTGTGGCAGCTGAGCCATAACATACAAAGAGCCAACAAAAAGAGCTATAACACCCGATGCGACAAACCACCTATAAGCCAGAAGCACGGATAAAACATTATCAAATTTAACAAGTATCACCTCCGAAAAGTTACCTCTACTATTACTTGATATAGTTAGCATATAATTACCAAATAGTGGTGTTTGAGTCACCGCTAACAACCAACTACAAATTAAGGATATCGCAACGACAACAAACAGTGGCTTTACAATTTCGGCAACTGCCGACGGGGCTAGATAAAGAGGCAAAAACGAAAATATTGCTATTAACGTCGCTCCCAGAAGGCTCCATTTAGGGGCATCGGCACCATGCACAACCGCCTGGTAGCGATCGACGCCTCGAGACATCGCGCCTCTAGCGTTATCTACAACAACAATCGCGTTGTCGACCAACATTCCCATTGCAATAATAAAACCAGCCAACGATGTACGATTAAGTCCTTCGCCCGTGAATTGCATTATCAGAAGGGTACCTCCGATTGAGAAGATAAGCGATGAACCTATCAACAACCCGCTCCTTAGCCCCATAGCAACCATTATAAGCAAGATTACTATTATTACCGACTCCGCAAGATTTAACAAAAAAGTGTTCGTCGCTTGCGCTGCAATCCTATCCTCGGGATAAAGATCTAACAAATTTATGCCTAGTGGCATATCTATCGTTACATAATCTAATAATTTAGATATCTCGGCACCACTTTTCACCACATCAACATCCGCCTCCGTAGAGACACCAATACCGATAGCCCGCTTACCATTAACCCTCATAAGCGATGCCGGAGGGTCCATATACCCCTTTTCAATGCGAGCAATATCACCCAACCTAAACTGCTTACCGTTGCTAGCCATTAGAAGTTGGTTTGCAATATCGTCAAGGCTTTGGTAACTACCCTCCTCCAAGATCTTTATCTCAAGCTCTCCAGCCGATTTATCTCCGCTACTAACTACGCTATTTTGACGATTTATGGTAGCTATAATAGACTCTGGACGCAACGAGAAGTTAGCGAGTGTCGAGAGCGATATATACAAATTAACAACAGGATATTGCTCAGCAAACAGAGTCACCTTCTCAACACCATCAACAGTTACGATACGTTTTTTTATTAGTTGTGCCCAGTTACGCAACTCCGTAAATGTTATACCCTCATCCGCCGAAAGAGCGTAATATATACCGTACACATCCCCAAAATCATCCCCCACAGTTATCGTAGAAGCCCCACTCGGAAGCATCGGCGTCACATCCGTGACCTTGCGACGCAGCTCATCCCATAATTGAGGTATCTCATTAGGGTCTGTCGCTGGATCTAGCTCAACGATTATCTTGGATAGCCCATACTTAGAGTCCGAAGTTATTTTATAGATATTACGCATCGACTGAATCTCTCGCTCAATAGGTTCAGTTATAAGTTGTTCAACCTCAAGGGGCGTTGCTCCAGGGTAGCGACAAACCACCGAAGCACTTTTAATCACAAAAGAGGAGTCCTCTTTCTTGCCTAAATTAACAAAGCCATATATACCCCCAAAAAGAAATATAGTAAGAATAAACCATACAAGGTTACTATTCTTTATAGAAAGAGCTGGAATCGACTTCATATTATTTAATTATTTTGACTTTCTCACCATCTATAAGTTGATAGACACCCGCCACAACTACCCTATCACCACTAACAACTCCACTCCTAATTATCACATCATTAACTCCTGTTATCTCACCTAAAACAACAGCTCTTTTGACCACTATATCATCAGTGCCAATCACCCAAACATACGTCCCACCCGATATTGGTGCGTATATAGCAGATATCGGCAACATAACAGCTCCCACAACACCATTGCGGATTGTCATAGTGACAATGCAAGACATTCCCGATGATATTTTATACCCATTTTTTGGCTCTATTGTTAACGCCACGGGGAAGCCCGAAGCATCCGAAGATGTACGTGCGTATTCTTTTATTCTTGCATCAAAATCTACTTTATCATACGCATCAAAACGAACCTTAAAGCTCGTTGTTGAATCTAACAGATTGAGTGAGTGCAAGCGAC
>JBCQVD010000001.1:0-63693 GCA_047173405.1 Rikenellaceae bacterium | reverse complement strand
GCTGTTTCAAGCAGTTTCTCGAAGGTATAGGCAACACGAAGATCGCTATGTGGTGCGTACTTATGAGCAACGTAATTAATATTGGTCTCAACTGGCTACTCATCGGCGGCAACTGCGGAGCACCCGAGCTTGGAGCAACAGGAGCAGGTCTATCGACACTCATTTCGAGGCTATTCTTAGCTATTGCGCTACCGCTATACGTCCTGCGCTCATCGCAGTTCAAGGCATATATAATACGTTTTGCGAGAGTCAATATAACGCGTGCCGCGCTAAAAAAGCTGCTCCACATGGGTATCCCAATCTCGACACAGATCTTTATGGAGGCATCGTCGTTTGTGATGATCGGCATTATGTTTGGGTGGCTCGGCACCAACGCCATCAGCGCCAACCAGATCGCCATGTCGATGGGTAATGCCACCTTTATGATCGTGCTCGCCATTGGTTCGGCGACAACAATACGCGTCTCGCACTGCTTTGGTGCAAACGATATGGCACAGATGCGTCTCGCCTCCAAAGCGGCGTGGCACATGGGGCTTGTGTGGAACACTATGACTTGTATCATCTTCACCCTCTTGTGCACCCAGATACCACACATCTACACCTCCAACACCGAAGTTGTAGAGATCGCCTCGATACTCATAGTTTTTATCGCAGCGTTCCAGATCCCCGATGGCGTTCAATGCGTCGGCGTGGGTATATTAAGAGGTATGCAGGATGTCACCATCATTATACCCTTCTCGATTATCTGCTACTGGATACTAAATATACCAATAGCATATCTATGCTGCTTCACCCTCGAAATGGGCACAGCAGGACTATACGTAGGACTCATCGTAGGAATGTGCGTCGCCTCGATCCTATATATCTGGAGAATTAAATATCGACAAAAAAAGCTGCGTCGAGGGCTATAAAGAGAAAAATTTATTATCTTTACGAAAATTTACTACAAATGAGTTGTAACTGCAAACATAAACCAAATATAGGTCGTGGCGCGGCTTTTTGCCAGTGTCAAGACGAGATAAGCGCATCCATACACGAGGGTTGCTACAAGCTACACGAATATGACTGGCTTGAAGAGTACCCCGACAATGAGGCGTGCGATATATTCGAAATTAGATTCAAAAATACACGCCGCGGATACTACACCAACGTCAACAACCTCGAACTCAAAAGGGGAGATATTGTCGCTGTGGAGTCATCCCCAGGGCACGACATAGGCGTCGTCTCGCTCACTGGCGATATGGTTCTTCGCCAGATGCGCCGCGTGGGTTTCACACCCCAAAATGGCGAGTTTAAAAAGATCTACCGCAAAGCTAAACCATACGATATCGAGAAATGGCAGGAGGCAATAGAGCTAGAGCACGAGACGATGATCCTCTCGCGCCAGATTGCCGCCGATATGGGACTCAACATGAAGATTGGAGATGTCGAGTATCAGGGCGATAAGATCAAGGCTATATTCTACTATATAGCCGACGAGCGTGTCGATTTCCGCGAACTCATCAAGGTCTTTGCCGATAGATTCCATATCCGCATCGAGATGAAACAGATCGGTGCACGCCAAGAGGCTGGACGCATTGGCGGTCTAGGAGCCTGCGGGCGTGAGCTATGCTGCGCCTCGTGGATCTCTAAGTTTAGCAGCGTAACGACTAACGCCGCGCGCGTGCAGGAAATATCGCTCAACCCACTAAAGCTAGCTGGTCAGTGCTCTAAACTTAAGTGCTGCCTAATGCACGAGTACGACACCTATGTCGACGCGCGCAAGGGATTCCCTCGCCTCAGAGAGCCACTCCAAGCCATTGACGGTGAGTACTTCGCTGTTAAGAGTGATATCCTCGCAGGTACGATGACCTTCAGCAGCAGCCGCGACTCAATGTCCAACGTCGAGGTATTACCAATATCTCGCGTCAAGGAGATCGTTGCGCTCAACAGAGCTGGCAAAAAGGTCGAGAAGCTACAACGCGAAGAGGATATCATTGTCAAGAGCGAGGAGCCAACCTACCGCTCCGAGGAGGATAGCATCACACGTTTTGATAATAAGCGAAAAGCTAAGGGGGGAGGACGTAATCGCAACAAGTCTAACAGACCCGCCAGCGAGGCTCAGGGCACCCCTAAGAGCGAGGCTCGAGAGCCACAGGATCAAGGTGCGGAGAGTACCCCCAAGCGAGAGTCGCAGCAGCGTCGTCGTAACAACCGCACACCGCGCGAGGGAGGGCAAAAGACCGACGCAACACCTAGAGCCGAGAGGCAAAACCAAGAGCCTCAAGGTGAGCGAGAACCTCGTGGTGAGCGCCACGAAAGACCTCAGAGAACAGAGCCAAAGGAGCGCCAACCAAGAGGTGAGCGTGAACCGCGTGATGATAGAGCGAAGCGAGGTAACAGACCCCCTAGGGCAAAACAAGAGGGTGAGGAGCGAAATAAAAACAAGGAGCAAAACAACACGAGCAAAGAGCTATAATCACCTTTTTATCGATATGTTACCACGCATATTAATAGTACTTTCAACTCTTCTTGGAGGGTGCATCGCGCAACACCAATCGGTCGTAGAGCACACTCCAGTCATGGGTTGGAGTTCTATGATTGAGGTCTCTATGCCCAACCTCGACACCTCGACAAGACGCGACATATCCATTGTATTTAGGTATCGACCCGCTTGGATAAGTGAAGAGGTAAATATTGCCATTGAGACCATAGCGCCCGACTCCGTGAGCGTAACAGATACCCTGAGGCTCAATTTTGAGCGGTATCTATCCCACCGTGGAGAGTCCGAGCTAAGGAGCATTCGCTACCGACAGAACTCAGTTTGGCGACAAGAGGGCAACTATCGGGTTATCATAACACCAATAAACAATAGTAGCATAGATGGCGTCGAGGCGATAGGTGTTAATATAACACCAACCGAAGATATTACATATAAATAGATTATTAACATACATGGGCAAAGATAAACTAAGGCGTTTTGCCGAGAACCTAACATTTGAGTGCTTTGTACAACCCGAATTTGAGGATATATTCCACAAGCACCACCCTCTTAGAGGCGTGTGGCGCGAGAAGTTCTTCCGCAACAACAACCCCATAGTTCTTGAACTTGGGTGCGGCAAGGGCGAATATACCGTAGCTCTGGCTCAGGCAGATCCATCACGCAACTATATAGGTGTTGATATTAAGGGTGCACGTATGTGGCGTGGCGCCAAAGATGCCACCGAGATGGGTATGACCAATGTCGGATTCCTACGCACACGTATCGAATTTATCAACTCTTTCTTCGCCGAAGGTGAGGTTGACGAGATTTGGATCACCTTCCCCGACCCTCAGCTCAAGAGCCGCCGTGCAAAGAAGCGTCTCACGGCACCTCCATTTCTGGAGTCATACAGTAGGTTCCTAAAGGCTGATGGCGTTATCAACCTCAAGACCGATTCACAGCACCTCTACAACTATACCGCCGAGGTAGTGCGTCGCTTTGAACTGCCCCTCATTCAGAGTAATAGCGATATCTATGGATCGGGATTTGCCGATGCTACACTTTCAATAAAGACAGCCTACGAGAGTGACTTCCTCAGCCGCGGGCTACCTATCACCTACACTCAGTTCTCGCTCGTGGGGAAGAGTCAATTTGACCATTTTGAGTGGGAGGGCGACAACAAAGAGTGGACCGAGAAGGATAGCGAAGAGGTGAGAGCACCTAAGATGTAAAGATCATTTTTTCTTTATATCTTGTGCAGACATTAATTTACAATTCCGAGGACTGCCTCCGACGGGCGGGGTGCTCCCCGCAGAGCTATTTTTTGTATTGCATCTGTTAATAGCAGTGTTTAGCGTTTAATGTTAAGTGTTTAGCGCATAGTGGTTAGTTTCTTAACATTAAACGCTTAACGCTAAACATTAATATACGCTTGTTATAGCAAACGAATGTTTGCATTGAAGTGGTTATCTGAAATAGGGATAAAGCTCTCTTTAGATTCCTATTTCATATAATCACAACAAATCAAGAATTGATTTACCGACAAGCGCTACAAAATAAAGGCTCCGCAGGGAGCACCCCGCCCGTCGGAGACAGTCCTCAGAAATATATATACAACTGCCCTGCGCGGGCGGCGGCGGGGTGCTCCCCGCGGAGCTAAAATAAAACAACAGAAAAAAATGGCTATTAAGAATATAATCTTCGACCTAGGCGGTGTTGTTGTAAAGCACGACACCAGCAAGTACACCAAGGAGTTAGTGGAGTTCTTTGTATACCTACGCGACCCGATGCCTCAGTTTTGGAAGGATTACGATCGTGGAACAATCTCTTTCAAGGATATGAAAGACGCGCTGGCGGCACACAACGGAATAACCCTCGAGGAGTGCGACAAATATATCGAGGAGTCGATAACGATGCACATCCCTATACCTGTGACAACCGCTCTTCTTCAAGATCTTAAGGCTGCGGAGTATAGGTTATACGTGCTCTCGAATATGCCCCACGAGTATATATGTCAAATCCGTTCGCTCGACATATACGACTACTTCGATGGCGATGTGATATCGAGCGAGGTGGGATTTATCAAGCCCGAGGTTGAGATATACAACACCCTGCTTGAGCGTTTCGACCTCAAAGCCGAGGAGTCACTCTTTATTGATGATAGGGAGCAAAATGTAGAGGGGGCAAAAAATGCTGGGCTTGCCGCATCGCTCTTTGATGCCACAAACCCAGCTAAAAGTTGCGCTGAACTACGCGCACTGTTAATGCTCTAAAGAGCTGCTATTTGGCAGTAGTTACCGTACTGTCCGATAACTTTGCCGACATAGGCTAGAGTCTCACCGCTACCTGCAAAACGTCCGTTACGAACAACCTCATGGTTGTAGTACTCGGGTTGAGCTATGAGACATAGGTACTTGGCGACAACATCCCAATCGTAGGGATCTTCACCATAAAATCGAGCTAGGCGCTGCGCATCGAAGACGCGTCCAATACCGCCATTATAGCTCGCCAGAATCAACGACATACGATCCTCGTCACTCACGCGTGCGGGGAGACTAAGCATCTTGTCGATTCGGTTAACCAGTAGGTTAGCGACTGTGATATTTGTCCAAACATCACTTAGATCTTGTTCGCTAACATCAAAGAACTTAGCTACATTGGGCATGATTTGCATCATCCCTTGCGCTCCTGCTGGAGAGGTTGCGTTGGCTTTAAAACGCGATTCGTGGTATGCCATAGCACTCATCAATCTCCAGTCATTACCATGCATCATGCACACCTCCTTAAAAATTGGGTCATAAGGAGAGATGACCTCAGCCTCCTTGAAGCTCTGCTCCTTAACCATCGCGGCGGGTAGAACAGATGGGATAATTAGTTGTGGTCGACACATAGTAGTCTCGACGGTGAGCAACAACTCGCTCATAGCAACAACAACTAATAAAATTGCTGATTTTTTTATCATAAACATCTATTTTAGGGGCAAATTCGACACCCGACAACATTAATTCCGCGAACTATACAACTAGTTTTTAGACTCTTACAGTCTCTAGTCATAGAATCCCCACGAAATACCGAATTTGAACATACCAGGATTTAGCGCATAATGGGCAACAGAGAAATCGTTTCCACTGCCTACTAATCCATCGTTGATATGTTGATATTTCAGAATTATTCTCATTCTTTTCCACTTACCCGCCACAAACACGTCGACGTAAGGGTCTGTACCTACAACCACCTCACGCTGATTATAGAATACACCTAGCGCTGGGTTGTAACCAGGCATATAATACTCCGTGGTGTAGCGACCATCAAAACCGATCTGCAACTCCAACACCTTGGGCACTACCCAAAATTGGTAGTAATACGACAAAAAGGCACTTAGGTCGGGGACTGCGACAACACTCTCATCCGACGAACTCTGGAAGAGAAGCCTATGACCGAAGTTAAAACCTCCGACCTTGAAATCTTTGCGCGCATAGAGCGCCGTAATGCTCACCGAGCTAGATGATTGTGCCACATTGGCATTAGCGTCATAATATATCTTGTCGCTCACCATGCTCTGCGAGAAACTCAGCTCCACACCAATACTTGGCATCTCCAGCTTCGCCTTAAGGCTCGTCTGAGTCTCGGCATTAAAGTCATTCTCCCACACGTAGTGGTTCGAAAAGAGCTTATTATGCCAATACGACGGTGACTGGATATCCATATCTAGGCTACCCGAAAGCCTTACAGGGTGCTTGCCAATATTCGAGTGAAAGGAGATGTCTCCACCGAGGCTTGTATCTCCACCTCGATAGCCCGAAGGGTATACCTTGAAGTGACCGCCCCAGTCAACCGCGCGACGGATCATACCCTTCACATCGCCGTAGAGGTACCAGCTTGTCTCACGGTCAACCTGCATGCCCCCCGAGAGATAATCGTCCAACACAAACTGAGAGTAGGTGTGAATATCAATACCCAGACCAGCGCTCAATGTACCCACCGTACCATTGCGGTCCCAGGGTTGTGCTTGAACAAAGAGTCTATTGGAGATAACCTGCTCGTAGAGTGAATCACGAGACATATATCCGTTTATATACCAATTATCGTAGTACTCACCCTCGACAGTAACAAAATCTCCATTCGCATCAACCGAACCTCGCTCATCTTCGTATGTAGCACGAACATCTGAGTAGCTCTTGCTCCATGAATTGTACTCAAATGAGTGCCCAAAATATACCGACGGTAGCTGCTCCATCGAGAAGTCATAATCGCTCATCGGAACCAACGGGATACCGTACGACTGAACCACAAAAAAGGAGTTGTTACGGTACTGATTTGTCGCCTCTGCGTCGCCTAACTTCGTAGGGATACCAATAGAGAGATCAAAGACCGTATCTCGAATCATCCAATCGGCAACAACACCTCCGCTCTCCTCAACTTCTATGTTGTTATTTACATAGGCTGCGTGCACAGAGTAACGCTTTCCCGTATGCGAGAATGTGAGAGCTAAGTTATGGTTCTTAGTATCTTGACGCTGATAAAGACCTTTGGTTCCAGGTGACTTGTAGCTCAAGCTGAAACCTGTTGATGGCGTGATATTTTGAGCGTGAGTAATCGAGAAGTTAGCCTCTCGATATGTCTTAGAACCACTCTCGATATAATTAAGCTGCGTAAAAGGTTGCTTAACATTATAAAACGGAGTACTCTCCATATCGTAGATGTAGGAGTCATAGCTCTGCGCGAACGAGAAGTTGAAATACCGAGGTCGCTCTAAATAGTCTATTGGCTGTGAGGCTTGACCCAAACCACCCAAGTACATATCACCAACTCCCTCTTTTTGAATTGCGTAATCAATTCGCCAATCCGTAAGGGTTGTATCTAGTTTCTGGAACTCTACCTCGTTGAGATCTCTCTTGATAGTCCACTTAAGCGTACCTTGAGCGCGGAGCGAATCGCTAAAGAAATAGGACTCCAGCGGTTTACGCAACACAGCCTCCTTTTTTGCAGTATCAGGACGCTGTTGCCCCCCCTCCTCTTCACTCTCAAAGGGATTATTACCATACGTTAGCTCCTCTCCATTTTGCATCGCCTCTTGAAAATCCTTCGCACTCTGTGCATAACTAGCACCTTGAGGCAGAAGCATCAATACTACGACTAGTAGTATGACGATGGTCGATAGAGTTTTAAAATATCTTTTTCGCTGCATAAAAATCAACTTCAACAAAAATTAAGCCTTCATCCTCTTTATCACCTCACACACTATAGATATTGAAACATAGAGAAGGATGATAAACGTTATGGCATAGAGCTTTAATAACAATATTGATGATGCCGAGGCGGCTATAAATAGATACCTCAACTCATTTCCTTGCCAACCAAAATCCTTAAACTTAAGGGCGAACATTCTAATTGGAGACACTAATAACAACGAAAAGACTACCGATATTAGTGCCACAGCCTCCAACGGAATTGCAACCATCTGTATTTGGGAGACCAAAGCCACCGAGGCACAAAACAGTGCACAAGCGGGGGTTGGCAACCCAATAAACTCACTACTCTGAGACTTATCAATGTTAAACTTCGCAAGACGTAAGGCTGAAAATGCGACCACCATAAATGGCAGATATCGACAAATTGTTGATAATAGTTCACAATCAATCAACGATTCTGCCCCTTGAGCCATATAAAACAGGATCATCGCTGGCGCCAAGCCAAACGAAACCATATCTGAAAGTGAATCAAGTTGTAGACCTATTTCGGATTGTTGGGACAATAGACGCGCAACAAAGCCATCAAAGAAATCAAATACTGCCGCAAGAATAATCAACCCAAATGCTACGACATAATTCTGATTTACAGCTACTTGATTTATCGCTAACGCCCCACAAATTAGATTTGCGAGAGTTATAAAATTGGGTATCGTAAAAAGTTTTATCTCCATCTTTTCGCGGCAATAATAGCACTGCACGGTGCAAAGTTACATATTTTTTTTATATTTGTGTGATTTTAGCACTTTTAAAATCACTTTTAACACTATAACTGCATGAATAACAACAAATATAGACTATCTTCGCACTGTTATTCGTTTTAAATTCATGAAAATGATATCCATCAAAGAGCTATACGATATTTTCAGATCGCACCCACGCATAAGCACCGACTCACGCAACATCACCGAGTCATCGCTATACTTCGCACTTCGTGGCGATAGATTCAACGGCAATCTCTTCGCAGAGGAGGCTCTCTCAAAGGGGGCTGCTTATGCTATTGTTGATGACAAGAGTCTGAAGATTGACCCCGCTAATTCACAACGTATCATCATTGTAGACGACGCACTCAAAACACTGCAAGCTCTCGCGCGCCACCACCGCCAGGTGTTATCCATACCGATTATCGCCATCACTGGCTCCAACGGCAAGACCACAACCAAGGAGCTTATCACAGCCTCTCTCGCCACTAAATATCGGGTCTACTCGACCCGCGGCAACCTCAACAACCATATCGGCGTACCGCTCACGCTCCTTGAAATGACTCCATCCACCGAGATCGGAGTGGTTGAGATGGGAGCCAACGCGCAGGGCGAGATAGCTCTACTATGTTCTATTGCCCAACCCAGCGCAGGTATTATCACAAATGTCGGACGCGCCCACCTCGAAGGTTTTGGTGGCGAAGAGGGGATACGCAGAGGCAAAGGGGAGCTATTCGATTACCTACAATCAACTGGAGGCGAAGCGTTTTTCGCCCAAGAGGATGGTGTGATTTCTCAAATGGCAGAGAGTCGCAATGGTCTCAATATAGTAGATTATAGCACCAACCTTTCAAACGGCATACAGCACAGCCTTGAGGGGGAGTATAACCTAAAAAATATCGCTGCCGCGGTAGCTATAGCCCAGCACTACAACACCGCGCGCGAGGATATAGACCGAGCTATTGCTGCATATAGACCCACCAACAATCGCTCACAGCTACAACTAACACCACGCAACCGCCTTATCGTTGATTGCTACAACGCCAACCCATCAAGCATGGATGTCGCCATTACAAACCTCGCAACTGACAGCTACGCGGAGCACTCCAAAAAGATGATGATACTAGGCGATATGTTCGAGCTAGGCGAGTGGAGCACCCAAGAGCACCAAAACATAGTAAGGCGCGCAGAGCAGATGCCACATGTGCGAACTGTGCTCGTTGGCGAGGAGTTCAGCCAAAGCTTCAAAACTCTGCACGACGCGGAACAACCATCAAATATCGAGATATTTAACTCCACCGAGGAGTTACTCCGAACCCTACCCGAAATAGAGCTTAAAGGCTATACCATCCTCATAAAGGGATCACGCGCTATGGCTCTCGAAAAAATAATTAATATATTGTAAGAATCTGTTTGACTTTTGTTAAAAAATATCTACTTTTGGCAAATATACAATTACGAGGTAACGCATGAATATAAAAACCACATTTGCAGGCTTAGAGCTTTGCAGCCCAATTATAGCTGCGAGCAGTAGCCGTACGGCTAACATAGCCCACAACATAGCCCTCTGTGAGGCGGGTGTTGGTGCTATCGTCCTTAAATCACTCTTCGAGGAGAATATAATCTCTCAAAGTGAGGTCTTGTCGCAAGAGACTCACCACAGCGAGGGTGCAGATTACCTGCACGGCTACCTACGATCACACGAACTAAGCGAGTATATCGAACTTATCAAGCGCTGCAAGCAAGAGTGCTCCGTGCCTATCATCGCAAGCATCTGCGCCATAACACATGGTGAGTGGGAGGAGTTCGCAAGACTCATCGAGGAGGCTGGAGCCGACGCCCTAGAGCTTAATATTATGGGTATAGAGTGTGGTATCGACTACGAGGATGGTCGCGTGGAGAGGGCACACGAGGATATCGTGCGCAGCATCAAGGCACAAATCAACATCCCTATCATAGTAAAACTCGGTTCGCTCGTAACCAACCCCGTAGCACTTATCAGTCGACTCAAAGCTTGTGGCGCAGCGGCGGTGGTGCTCTTTAACCGCATGTACTCCTCGGATATCGACATCGAGAGTATGGAGTATGTCGCAGGTAGTCCATTCAGTACACCGCAGGATCTAGCCATCCCTCTTAGATGGGTTGGTATAACCTCCGCAAAGGTTCGAAATATCGACGTCGCACTATCGGGTGGCGTTAAGAGTGGCGCAGATGTTGTAAAGGCTATTTTAGCGGGTGCCTCGGCAGTAGAGGTGTGCAGCGTGCTATATACCAAAGGCAATAAATGGGTCGCAGAGGCAACCGAGGAGGTTAAAGAGTGGCAACAAAACCATGGCTACGAGAGTATCGACGAGTACCGAGCAAACCTCTCTGCGGCAGGTAAAAGCGAAGCAGAGGTTCTCGTAAGAAGTCAATTTCTTCGCCACTTCGGTTCGGTACAATAAGAAACTGTTTAAGTTTTATATTTTCGTTCTTTTAGGCTCTTTTGCATCATCTTTCGCACCTCAAAATCGTTAAATAGAACCACTATTCGCCTCATTTGAGGCATAAAAACTAATACAAAATAGCCTTAAAATAGCTTCGATACAGAATTTAAACAGTTTCTAAAATAAAAACACAAAAATATATGCAAGCAAATATTTCAGACTCAATCTTATACATTGGCGTTGATGACAAAGATATCGACCTTTTTGAGTCTCAATATATCGTCCCTGAGGGTATCAGCTACAACTCATACGTTATCAAGGATGACAAGATCGCTATCTTCGACACTGTCGACAAGCGCAAACTAGAGGAGTGGTCTACACTGCTCGACACGGCTCTCGCGGGAGATGAACCCGACTACCTCGTTGTTCTACACATGGAGCCTGACCACTCGGCAGGCATCGAGATGGTCGTAAATAGATTCCCTTCGATAAAGATCATCGGCAACACAAAGAGCTTCGCTATGATATCACAATTTATCGAGGCTCCAATCGCTGAGCAGAACAAGATTGTAGTCAAAGAGGGTGACGAGATATCGCTAGGCACACACAGCCTTAAGTTCATTATGGCTCCTATGGTTCACTGGCCCGAGGTGATGGTAGCCTACGAGAACCACACCAAGACGCTCTTCTCGGCAGATGGATTTGGTAAGTTTGGTGCTTCGGACGCTCCAGGAGGCTGGGCATGTGAGGCGCGTCGTTACTACTATAATATCGTAGGTAAGTATGGCGCCAACGTGCAGGCTCTACTCAAGAAACTCGATGGTGTGGAGGTCTCAACAATAGCTCCTCTCCACGGACCTATCCTTCGTGAAGATATAGGTTACTACGTCGGCATGTATGATACGTGGAGCCGCTACCAGAGCGAGGATGACTCTATCCTTATCTGCTACGCTTCGATCCACGGCAATACCGCCAACGTAGCTATCAAGCTAAAGGAGTTACTAGAGCAGAAAGGTAAGAGCGATGTTGAACTATGCGACCTTAGCCGTGATGATATGGCTCAAGCCGTAGAGGATGCCTTTGTAGGCAAGAGCCTTGTGCTCGCCGCGGCATCATACGATGGTTCGGTATTCCCACCTATGGAGCACTACCTGCACCACTTGAAGAGCAAGAACTTCCAGAATCGTCGCGTTGCTATCATCGAGAATGGTTCGTGGGCACCAACTGCCGCTAAGACAATGAAGGCACTTCTCGAGCCAATGAAGGGCATTGAGCTACTTGAGCCAATAGTGACTATACGTTCAACCTATAAATCGAGCGACGCAGCAGCTCTCAACGCACTCGCCGACGCACTGATTGCAGAATAAGACATTTTAACTTGAAATTATATCTTTATGAAAAAGTACATTTGCGAGCCTTGTGGCTATGAATATGACCCAGAGATGGGCGACACAGAGAATAGTATTGAACCTATGACTCCTTTCGACGAACTACCCGAAGATTGGGTATGCCCAGTTTGTGGCTTGGGTAAGGATGTCTTTGTTGAGGAGTAGTTTAGTGTTTAACGTTAAGTGTTAAGCGTTTAATGTTAAGCGATTAATGTTAAGAGTTAAGTGATTAGTGATTAGATTAAATACCTTAACTCTTAACTCCTAACATTAAACACTAATTAGCATATCTCGCAATGAGCCTCTACATCTTGCAGAGAGATCGTAGAGTCGGAGGATAAGATAACCAACCGTTCAACAATATTACGTAGTTGACGTATATTGCCGCTCCACCTCATGGTCTTGAGACGGCTCATCGCCTCGGGGCTTACGCTCTTCACGGGCGAGATATTATAATCTGCGCATATACGGTTCAAGAAGGCATCTATCAGAAGAGGTATATCCTCGCTACGTTGACGCAGAGGGGCTACAACCATCTCTATAACACCTATGCGATGGTATAGATCTTCGCGAAAGTTACCCCTCTCGATCTCGGCTCTAATATCTTTATTTGTCGCCGCCAGCACCCTCACGTCGACATCTATATCCTTGTCGCTACCCACACGACAAATCTTGCGCTCCTGAAGTGCACGCAGAACCTTCGCCTGCGCCGAGAGCGACATATCTCCAATCTCGTCCATAAAGAGAGTTCCGCCGTGCGCCTGCTCGAATTTACCTCGTCTCATCTTTATTGCCGAGGTGAAGGCTCCCTTCTCGTGCCCGAAGAGTTCGCTCTCGATAAGTTCCGAGGGGATTGCGGCGCAGTTGATCTCGACAAAGGGGCGGCTCGCACGCTGACTCTTATGGTGTATCCACCGCGCAACCATCTCCTTGCCTGTGCCGTTCTCACCGAGGATCATCACTCGCGCGTCCGATGGTGCCACCTTATCCATTATATTGCGCAGTTTAACCATCGGTATAGAGCAGCCGATCATCTCCTCCACCTCAATAGAGCTAGAGCGTCTCACGGTGCGTTTTACGGGCGCTGCATGAGACTCCTCAACGCTCACCTCACGCTCGTGTTCCAGACGCCTAACCGAGGCGAGGAGTCGATTCATATCGAGCGGCTTGGTTAGAAACTCGTAGGCTCCAGCGTGTACTGCTGCCACCGCTGCCTCTATTGTCGACTCGTTCGACATCACAATAAAAAGGCTCGACGAGAGTAGGTGTGGAGTGCGAAAATTAGCATCGTCCACCAACACTACATCGTAAAGCCCAACACCTGCGGCTTGATTAATATCCTCAACAGCATCAACCTTGTAACCCTCAAAAAGAAGTCGCTCGTGAAGATTGTTTCGCACACTTTTTGATTGTTCAATAACTAAAATTTTTGTCATGTTTGTATTTGCAAAAAAAATCCTTACTTTTGCACCAAAGTTAACAAGAATATCTCTCTTGACAACAACTGGTATGAGAGGATAACTTAGGGGTTAATGGCAATAAACAGCCCCAATTTTCGTACTGTCCGAACACCTCATTTATTAAACAACTGCCCAAAAAGAGTACTCAGTACTGTGAGGGTATGAATTATCTTTTATGAAAAAAAACTATAACTACACGCGCGGTAAACTAATTATCCCCGAGTATGGACGACATATTCAAGGGATGGTAGAGTCGCTCATTAAAATCGAGGATAGAGAGGAGCGCAATCGTCAAGCGCACGCTGTCATTGCGGTGATGGGAAATCTCAACCCGATGCTTCGCGACACCTCCGACTTCACACATAAACTATGGGATCACCTCTTTATAATATCTGATTTTAAGCTAGATGTAGACTCCCCATACGAGCAGCCATCACGTCAGGCGCTAACGGCAAAGCCGCGCATTTTGAACTACTCTCAAAGACGTATTCGTTATAAGCACTACGGAAAGTACACATCTAAGATCATCGCAAAACTAAGCGATGAGAGCGACCCTAAAGCCGTAGCGCGTGAGGTCGACAATATTGCTCGCTTTATGAGGAGCAAAAGCTTCGAGTACAATCAGGAGCACCCCAACAATGAGCAGATCATTAAAGATATAAAGATGATGTCCAATGGAAACATCGAAATTAATGAAGATGCTATAAATAATATTCGTAGTGAGTACAAAAACAACTCTACGCAACATCAAGGTAAGGGTCAACAGCGCAATCACGCCAAGAATCGCAGCCAACACCAGAGCAGAGGACAGCACCAGAGTCGTAATTCTGCAAAAAATAGCGGTCAAAGGCGTAATGTTGCAAAATAAATTTGTGGAGTAAAAAATAATAACTATATTTATGTTGTTATAATAAAAAGTAACTCTACCTATGGTTAAAAAGATAGTTTTATATATTCTTGGAATCACGGCTCTCGGTAGCTGCCAAAGAGCTAATATTGAGATCTCAGGACGAATAATAGGCTCTAACGAACAGACAATATACCTCAAGAAGGTCAAAGGGGATCAAAATGTGGTTATCGACTCTGTTGCCCTCGACCCGAGCGGTCACTTTCGACTCACCGTCGACAACGCTCCCAGCGACCCGTCGCTCTACACCATCTCTAATAACTGGCACAGCATACCCATCCTCGCCTCGCGCGGTGAGAGTATCACGATATCATCGGTTGGCAACTTAACAAAGAACTACACCGTAAATGGCTCTGGTGAGTCGGAGCTTCTACGTAGCTTCTACCAACCCTTCATTGAGGGCATGCAGCGCCTTGATAGTATCGCTATCGAGTACGCCAAAGAGAATATAAGCGAAGAGTTCCGTAGTTCGCTCTCCAAAGAGTACAACACGGAGTACCAAAGAATTAAACGTCAACAACTTAGCTTTATCATAGAGAATAAATCATCTATCGCGGCGATCTACGCTATTTTTCAACACCTCCCTGGTGATAGGCAACTATTTTGTGGAGATAGCGATGTTATATATCTTCGCACTGTTGCCGAGGAGGTCAGCAAGCAATACCCTAAATCGGCCCTTCTCAAGAGGCTCGAAGCACAGATTAAGACGATGGAGGCTACAATAGCCCTCAAAGAGAATATCAACAGTAGCAACTTTCCGAACCTAAGCATGCCCGATATGTTTGGCAACAACGTAGAGCTTTCGTCGCTCATTGGCAGCGTCGTCCTACTCGACTTCTGGTCGGCAGAGCTAGGCAACAGCAACTCAACGAACGCAGAGCTTAAAGAGATATATCAAGAGTACTCATCCAAAGGATTTAACATCTTCCAGGTTGGTATCGACACCTCTAAGGATCGTTGGATCAACGCCGTTCAGGATCAACGCCTACCGTGGATCTCGGTGAGTGACCTGCGCGGTGCTTCATCGCCCGCCATTGGGTTGTACAACATCTCGAAACTCCCAGCTAACTTCTTGATTAACAAGGAGGGTGAGATTGTTGCTCGTGACGTATGGGGCGAAGAGCTAAAGCTCATAGTTAAGAAGTTAACGAAATAACCCCCATGCACTACTTTATTTCAGACGTACACCTAGGAGCAGGAGATAAGGAGCAGAGCCGACAGGTGGAGCTACGCCTTGTGGAGTGGCTCAAGAGTATCGAAGAGGATGCTCAGACACTATTTATTTGTGGCGACCTCTTTGACTTCTGGTTTGAGTATAAGTATGTAGTGCCCAAAGGTTTCACCCGAACGCTCGCTATGCTTACACACCTCCGCGAGAGGGGCGTAAGGGTTATCTTTATGACTGGAAACCACGACCAATGGGTTGGGGAGTACCTCTGCGACGAGTGTGGCGTCGATATCTACACAACACCCCAAGCGTTCACCGTCGCAGGCAAGAGGTTACACGTCGCGCATGGTGATAATCTAGGTGTAAAAAAGGACCCCATCCTTAAACTAATCAATAAAACATTTCACTCAAAGACAATACGCCGCCTCTTTGCGTCAATCGTACACCCCGACCTCGCTATGAAGTTTGGGCATTGGTGGAGTCGCAAATCGCGCCTCGCGCACCAAAAATCGAACTATTCGAATGGTGATCGTGCGCGGGACTACCTCATAGAGTGGGCATCTAACAGATACAAAACAGAGCCTTTCGACTGTTTTATCTTTGGACACCTCCACCAAACACTCGACTACAAAAGAGAGGATGGGCTACGCGTGATGTTCACCAACGACTGGAGCCAAAACCCGCACTGCATCGCAATAGACAACCAAGGCAATATCAACCTTAAAGAGATTTAAAGGGATTTATCAATAAAGACAACATGAAACAATACCTCGATTTACTCAATAAAATAAAAGATACAGGGGTCGTTAAGGGTGACCGCACAGGTACTGGTACTAAGAGTATCTTCGGGCATCAGATGCGCTTCGACCTTAGCGAAGGATTTCCTCTACTCACCACAAAAAAAGTCTTTCTGAAGGGTATTATCCACGAACTACTATGGTTCTTGAAGGGTGATACCAATATCAAATACCTTGTCGAGGCGGGCGTTCATATCTGGGACAACGACGCCTACCGCTACTATACGGAGCTATGCGCAAAGGCGCAGATCGCACCCCTCACAAAGGAGCAGTTCTTGGAGGCGGCGCTGCACCAGAGCGACTCACCTCTTGACGGTTACGCTTATGGCGACCTCAACCATGTCTATGGTCACCAGTGGAGAAGCTGGGACAAGGCGGATGGCGGCATTGTTGACCAGATCAGCGATGTGATAGAGCTTATCAAACACTCGCCCAACTCGCGACGCATGGTTGTCTCGGCATGGAACGCCGCCGAAGTAGAGGATATGGCGCTGCCACCTTGCCACGTACTTTTTCAGTTCTACGTCGCCGAGGGGCGCCTCTCGTGCCAGCTCTACCAACGTAGTGCCGACACCTTCCTAGGCGTGCCGTTCAACATCGCTTCGTACGCACTACTGACGATGATGATAGCTCAGGTTTGTGGACTTGAGGCGGGAGAGTTCATCCACACACTAGGAGATACCCACCTCTACCTCAACCACTTCGTGCAGGTCGACGAACAACTTAACCGTACACCTCACGCGCTCCCGAGGATGGAGATCCGCAAAGGTGTAGAGTCGATCTTCGACTTCAAATACGAGGATTTCACACTTGTGGGGTATGATCCACACCCTACAATCTCGGCTCCGATGTCGTTCTAAAATAAAATAGCGTTACCCGATTAAATCCGACAACTGCCTTCGGCGAGCGGGGTGCTCCCCGCAGAGCTAATACATTGTAGCGCATTGGGATTAGAGACTTCGCTCTAATATTTTGATTTTCAAGTAATTATTGTAAATAAATTTACATAACAACTTGAATCTCAAAATTTATTAAATACCAAAAGTATTTAAACCCAATACGAATAAAAAAAAGTCCTAGTTTTACGCATCTTTGTGATACACATAATATTATAACGATCATAAAGATTTTCACAGGACGTAATAAAAACAAAACAACACCATGATAAGCATAATTGTAGCCATTGCACAAAATAGAGTCATTGGAGGTGACAACCAACTTCTTTGGCATATAAGCGAGGATCTGCGCAACTTCAAACGCATCACCTCGGGGCACCCCGTGATTATGGGACGCAAGACCTACGAGTCGCTCGGACGTCCACTACCTAAGCGCACCAATGTCGTTATCACACGTCAAGATATCGTGTTCGAGGGCTGCGAGGTTGTACATTCGCTCAAAGAGGCTTTGGCGCTCTTTTCGCCCGACGAGGAGATATTTATCATCGGTGGCGCTCAGATATATAAGGAGGCGCTTGATATAGCCGACAAGCTCTATATCACACGCGTTGAGCACAACTACAAAGGCGACACACTCTTCCCGAAATGGGACAACGAGAAGTGGCACCTCATCTCGAAGGAGAGTTTTGAGCGTGGTGAGAAGTACGAGTACCCTTTCTCTTTTGAGGAGTACACCCGTGCCCCAGAGTATACTATTCGTGCCGCTTCAACATCTGACATCCCGCTAATTAGGGAGCTAGCAGCAGAGAGCTTCGAACCCACATATCGAGATATCTGCTCCGCCGAACAGATCGACTACATGTTTGATTGGATGTACTCTGTGGAGAGCCTCAAGAAGCAATTTCGCGAAGGTCACAAGTTCTACATACTCTACGATGAGCAGGATGAGGCGGCGGGCTACGGCTCTATCGAACAGGTCGAACCTAAGCTCTTTCACCTCCAGAGGCTCTACCTCAACCCCTCGGCTCAAGGCAAAGGCTACGGCAAGAGACTCTTCTGGCACCTCGCCAGCGAAGTTAAAAGAATTGGTGGCACAGGATGCCGCATGGAGCTAAACGTAAATCGCGAGAATAGAGCCACCAAGTTCTACTTCGCTCAGGGCATGAAGATCGCCGTTACGGAGAACTTCCCAATCGAAGGCACCCCCTACTACAAGAATGACTATATCTTGTATCTTGATATATAATAATCCTTAGCTCCGCGGGGAGCACCCCGCCGCTGCCCGCGCAGGGCAGTCCGTGGATTTTCAAATATATTCTCGCCCTCCCTCCTAAAAAGCGATTTTTCAATAAAAAATCGCTCAGAGGGCGTTGGTTCGCAAGAACCAAAATAACTGTTGAGTGTTAAGTGTTAAGTGTTAATACCTAAACTACTAACTATAAACTACTAAAATATTAGCTCCGCGGGGAGCACCCCGCCGCTGCCCGCGCAGGGCAGTCCGTGGATTTTCAAATATATTCTCGCCCTCACTCCTGAAAAGCGATTTTTCAATAAAAAATCGCTCAGAGGGCGTTGGTTCGCAAGAACCAAAATAACTGTTGAGTGTTGAGTGTTAAGTGTTGAGTGTTAAGTGTTAATACCTAAACTACTAACTACTAACTACTGCTAGCTTGCTGGCGTTTTGATTGGTGCTAGTTGAGCCGCGAGAGCCTGAAATTTCTTCATTTGGTGGCGCTTAATATCGACATGTATAGGATCTGTCTCGTGCTTAAAATCGAATATTTTTCGCGGACGAAGAGTCGCCCCAACCTGACGACATACGAACTCTACGGCAAGGATGTGTTGTAGCCTCTCAAATCTATCACGGTCGGCAGCGGGGTCAAGATTCGAATCTCCATATTTATCATTTGCATACTTATATATCGCCGCTGCGAAAAGAAACTCAAAGGGTGGATCTGCCACAATCAATCCATTGTATATCCAGACATAAAGCAGATGGTTGGGGATGGCGCTTGTTGTAAGATTTGGATTTCGATCAATCAATCTAATACTCTCATCGTAAAGATCTTCGTAGTGCTGTGTCATCTTTTCGGGGTTTTAGCTCTAATCCGCAGCAGCTAAATCCTTGACAAAAAAAGGTGGCACGGACTTAACAAATCCGAAATCGAGGTACTGGTACACCTATACAGACAGACAAGCAAGCCCGCACCACAACGTAGCACGAGCGTTGCACATAGTCTCTTATCTGTATCAAAAATTACCAGTTTCCGATTTCAAGATCTTACGCGAACGCAAAAAAATATTTTACATCTCGAACATTTCGAGGTGTTTCCAACTACAAAGATATAAAAAAAATGTTATTAGTGATTATTTATGAGTAATTAAGTAGTGTAAAACACACCAATAATTATTTTACACTACTTAGTTATGAGAGTTAAGAGTTAAGAGTTAGGAGTTAAGAATTAGGAATTAGTATCTAAAATTCCAACTACTAACTACTAACTATAAACTACTAACTATAAATAGGTATTTATACCATTGATTGATTAGAGTTTAACCAATACCTTTGCAAGAATTAGTTAAACTATATCTTATGGGCAAATATTTCGATATGTTGATGGAGGATGTTCGCATGCGCGAAGGTCTCCACGCCTGCATGAATTGCGGAGTCTGCACTGCGGTATGTCCCGCAGCGGAGTTCTACAACTACGACCCTCGTAATATAGCCAGCATTGTGCAGACGCGCGACGAGGAGGCTATCGAGGAGCTACTCAAAAGCGACACTATATGGTTCTGCGGCGAGTGCATGTCGTGCCGTCCGCGCTGCCCACGACATAACACCCCAGGCTACATCATACAAGCGCTACGCACGCTATCTCAAAAGCTCGGCTACTTTGTCGAGAGCGAGAAGGGACGCCAACAGCTCGCCATCAAGCGAACTATTGGTGAGCATATCCTCAGCACTGGCTACTGTCTTACGCCCAAGCTCTTAGATCCCGACTTACACCCCGAGCAGGGTGAAGTTTGGAGGTGGATTCACTCCAATGCCGAGGAGGTATATTCGCGCTTCACTCCATCGTACAGGGTGCCTGGCGAGGGTGCTCTGCGACAAATCGAACAAGACTCACTCGACGAGATTCGTCGTATCTTCGAGGTTAGCGGCGGCATGGAGCTTTTCGAGAGTATCGAGAAGCACTCCGAGCGCAAAGCCCGCGAGATGGGCTACCAGAGCGCCACACAAGAGTATATGATGGATAGGTACCTTAATAACAACGAGTAGAGATGACACACAAGAGATCGTGGTCGGAGTACGAGAAGAGTATTGCCGACGATAAATACTACTACTTCAGATCGTGCATACGCCAGAACTTCTTCCCAGGAAGCGAGAAGGCGTTTTTGAATATTGTGGGAGGGGATCTAGGGCGCGATATTCAAGAGACCCCTATACACACCTCCTGCACAGGTATTGGCTACCACTCCGACATTGTCCCACTGGAGACAATCATGACCGTTGTGGCGCGCCAGTTCTCGCTAATGAAGGATGCGGGGTACGAGAACCTCGTAACCTCGTGCATCACCTCTTTTGGTATCTACACCGAGGTGCTAGCCACATGGGAGGAGTTCCCCGAGACCGAGGAGCGCACACGCGAATACCTCTACAAGGCGACGGGGCGCGAGTTTGCTATACCTAAGACAACAGCTCACACTTCGGACGTTATGTTTCACCTACGAGAGGAGATAGCCCAAAAAGCAAAGCACAAACTTATCAACGCCTCAACGCTAGAGCCTCTAAAGGTGGTTGAACATATAGGTTGCCACTACGCTAAGATCTTCCCTAAGGCGGGAGTCGGGGGTTCGGAGTTTCCGTACGTCCTAGCGGGCATGGTCGAGGAGTGGGGCGGCGAGTGCGTCGACTACCCTGAGCGTCGTCACTGCTGTGGCTTTGGCTTTCGCAACTACCTCGTGCAGGCTAATAGAGGTTACTCAATAGCTAACTCGCAGAAGAAACTCGAGAGCATGGCGCCCTACAAGCCAGACTTTATCGTTGCCAACTGCCCTGGATGTGCCATGTTCCTAGATAAGTGGCAATACGCCATTGCCGAGATGGAGGGTATAACCTACGGCGACCAAGGGCGCGGAATACCCGTTCTCACCTACGAGGAGATGGCGGGATTGGTACTGGGCTACGACCCCTGGGAGTTGGGTATGCAGATGCACCAAGTCGATGTCGAGCCACTACTCAATAAGATGGGTATCAACTACGACCCAGCGGCTAAATACTTAGGGCGCAGCGGTAAGTTTATCGGCAAGCCAGCCCCCGCTATTGTAAATAACTACGCAGATATTGTCTACCCTATAAAGGTATAAGAAACTGTTTAAATTTTGTATCGAAGTTATTTTAGAGCTATTTTGTATTAGTTTTTATACCTCAAATGAGGCTAATAGTGGTTCTATTTAACGATTTTGAGGTGTAAAAAAATAATGTAAAAGAGACAAAAAGAACGAAAATATAAAACTTAAACAGTTTCTAACTAATGAATAAAAAGGTAATAATCGTTGGAGGAGGCGTTGCTGCGATGCAGACAGCCATAAGCCTCCACCAAAAAGGTATCACGAGCACTATCATCGAGCGCGAGGAGACGCTTGGCGGCAAGTTGAATGGTTGGTACCTACTCTTCCCATCATTCACCCCCGCGCACGAGGTGGTCGATGGATTAAAGCAACAGATCTCGAACCATAATATTGAGGTTCGACTAAATAGTAATGTGGTCGATTTAACCCACCAAAGTGTAACTCTTGAGGGTGGCGAGACTCTCGCCTGCGACGCTGTGGTTGTCGCTACGGGCTTCACACCCTTCGATGCACGTATCAAGGAGGAGTATGGTTATGGAATCTACCCCAATGTATACACCACGCTCGATATCGAGAGGATGTTCTGCGATGGCAAGCTCCCCGCGGCGGACAAGGCGCCCAAGCGTATCGCGCTGCTGCACTGCGTAGGTTCGCGCGACGAGAAGGTGTGCCAGAGCCACTGCTCTAAGGTTTGCTGCATCACGGGAGTTAAGCAGGCAATAGAGCTAAAGAAGCACTACCCCACCAGCGATATATTTAACTTCTATATGGATATCCGCATGTTTGGAGCGGGCTACGAGGAGATGTACCGCGATGCGCAGATCCGTCACAACATACACTTCGTGCGTGGACGTATCTCGGAGGCTGCCCCCACAATCGACAAGCGCATACAGATCAAAGCCGAGGATACACTCACGGGGCGCCCGCTGCGTATGAGTGTCGATATGTTGATCCTTATTGTGGGCATGAGCGCCAGCACGGATAGTATAGCTATCGCCCAGAATAGAGGTCTCGATCTTCAGCCAAGTAACTTCATGAAGCCCGTCGACCACTTCCTACGCAACACATCGAGCAACAAGGAGGGCATCTTCTACGCTGGGGCTATTACAGCGCCCAAGAACGTGGGTGACTCAATAAACGAGGGTGCACACGCTGCCGAGGCGGTGTGGCGATACCTTCAAAATAGTTAATCTATGGCGCTTATAAACTTCGGATACTCAATCAGCAAGCCTCGCGCTATCAACCTCGACAACAACAACTTGCGCAAGAGCGATGAGATACTTCACGCCATGCCCGAGCTTCAGAGTTGTATAGGTTGCGGAGCGTGTACGGCGCTATGCACAGCGGGTAACCTCACATCGTTTAACTTCCGTAAGGTGCACACGCTCATACGTCGTGGCGAGTACCAAGGAGCCTACGAGGAGATGAATAAGTGCATGCTCTGCGGTAAGTGCCGCCTTGTCTGCCCGCGCGGCATCAATACCCGCGGTGTGATAATGTTAATCAAACAAAAGTTAGGAGATTTCTAAGATGAGTTTCTTTGCCCCTTTTACAATCCCTTTTATTATAGGTGTCGTCATCCTCTTTGCTGTGGTAGCTGCAAAATATGCATCGTGGATTCTGCAACTTCGAGGTGCGGACAAACGCCTTGTACTTAGAAACATCATCTCACTAAAGAGCATCAAAGCCATCGGTGAGATCATCAGCGAGTCGCTGCTCCACCGCCGTATATTCAAGGTCAACCCGCTGCTAGGCTACATGCACATGAGCCTCGCCTTTGGTTGGTTTCTGCTTATCGCCACGGGGTGGGCGGAGACTATCCACACCCTCGGTTTTGAGTTTATACCCCCTCAGGGGCACGTTTTTTTTAGATATTTCGCCTCGCGCATGGGGCTACCCGAGAGCCACACATTCGCCTTTTTGATGGATCTATGGCTCGCGGTTGTACTCTCGGGCGTATGCTTGGCATGGTTCAAACGCCTATACTCTAAGGCTCTAGGTCTCAAGCGAACAACGCAACACAAGCTAGGCGATCGTATTGCGATGAGCGTGCTGTGGCTGATATTTCCCGCGCGCCTTGTTGCTGAGTCGCTCACCTGCGCTATATATGGTGGCGGCAGTTTTCTAACAGGCAGCATTGGCGAGTTTATAGCCTCTGCGCTCAACCCCCAAGCGATCTACCCACTCTACAACACCGCGTGGTGGATCTACTCCATTGCTCTGTGTCTCTTCTTTGGCGCACTGCCATTTTCGAGATATATGCACATCTTCACCGAGATACCCCTTATCTTCATGCGCCACTGGGGGCTTAAAGCCAAGTCAAAAGAGACTTCGTACGATAACTTCGAGGTGGAGGCATGCTCGCGCTGCGGTATATGCATCGACCCCTGCCAGCTACAGAGTGTCCTCGGTATAGAGGATGTACAGTCGAGCTACTTTCTGCGCGATAGGCGCTACAAGATGCTCGACCTCGCACGTACCAACAACTGCCTGATGTGTGGTCGCTGTCAGAGCGTATGCCCCGTAGGCATCAACCTCAACACGCTTAGACTCAATAGCCGCCACTCACTGCGCAACACCCCCAACGAGAGGCGCTTCGACTATATCAAACCCCTCGACAACTCGTCGGGCAGCGGTAAGGTAGGGTACTTCGCGGGGTGCATGACTCTGCTCACCCCCTCCACCCTCCACTCGATGGAGCGTATCTTCAAAGCGGCTGGCGAGAGTGTCTGGTGGGCCGACCGCGAGGGCGGGGTCTGCTGCGGTCGTCCGCTACACCTCTCGGGCGAGGTCGACTCCGCACGCAAGATGATGGATCATAACCGCGAGCTTTTCATAAAACACAATATCACAACGCTTGTCACCTCGTGCCCAATATGCCTTAAGGTCTTTTTAGAGGAGTACAACCTTCAAGGTATTGAGGTTATACACCACTCCCAATATATTGATCGCCTCATACGCTCAAAACGTATCAGTGTCGAACAGAGCCGCACGATAGTCACGTACCACGACCCCTGCGAGCTAGGGCGCGGATGCGGCATCTACGACGAGCCACGACGTGTTATCAACAGCTGCGCGGAACTTCACGAGGCTCCTCACGCGCGCCAGAACTCACTTTGCTGCGGCTCATCACTCGCCAACACAACGATCAACGATGCCCAACAGGTGCAGATAGCCACAGCACTCACCAAGGAGCTTGACTCCACACAAGCACAGACCATCATCACCTCCTGCCCACTCTGCAAGAAGGCTCTAGTACGCACCACAACAACACCTATCCGCGATATTAGCGAGGTGGTCGCTTCGGCTCTGAAATAGAGGGATCAAGCTTGCTTGAATCCCCTATTTTATATAACCGCAATAAATCAAGAATTGATTTTCCAACAAGCGCAGCAAAAAGTAAATGGGAGCTTGCTCCCCGCCCGTCGGCGTGAGACAGTAAGAAGCAACACAAAACAAGGAGCACCTCACTCCTCAGAGATGGTTGTAATTTTTTTTGTATAAAAACTACGCTCTGGAGGTCGTTAATTTAACGTTTTCTTAACATTAGTGGCTAATTATAACAAAAAATTAGTTTAATAGACCAAAAAAGCGTACCTTCGCAGCGTTAAATTTAAAATCATATCTTTATGAAGAGATTTTTATGCCTAATTACAGCCTTCGCTGCTCTAGTATCAACAGTTCAAGCCGAGGGGTATCAAGTAAACACCCTTAGTGCGAAACAGCTCGGAATGGGACACGTAGGAGTATCTATGAAGCTAGACTCTGAGTCACTTTGGTTTAACCCCGCGGGTGCCGCTTACCAAGAGTCAAGATTCCACATCTCGGGAGGAGTGACAGCTATCGACTCTCACGCAGAGTACAGCACAATCAACAACTACACAGATCCTGTAGTGACAACAAAATCAGACAATCCACTCTCAACCCCTATCTACTTCTACGCCAACTTCAAAGCAACAGAGGATCTATCACTTGGTTTGAGTTTCAACACTCCCTTTGGCTCCTCAATGAACTGGGGTGATAGCTGGAGTGGTGCTCACATTATTCAAGACATCTCACTAATGGCGTATTCACTGCAACCAACCGTATCGTACAAGTTCCTCGATGATAGGATGTCTGTCGGTGTTGGTCTTATGCTCTCGTGGGGTACGGTTAACCTATCGCGCTCGCTACTACCAATCTCAATGAATAGCACAATCGCTGCAATGGTTGGGGATTATGGGGCTGATATCACTGCCGTTGGTGACAATCCTCTTGTTTCGGCAGAGATCTCGGCAGATACCAAACTAGCCGTAGGAGTCAACGTCGGTGTGATGTATGATATCAACGAGAGATGGACAGTAGGTGCTTCGTACCGTTCACGTATGGATATGAAGGTCGACGATGGTCACGCTCAACTAAACTATGCAAACAGCAATGTTCAAGCAATCCTTGATATGACTGGTGTGATCCCAGCTATCGACCAAGGTACATTTTCAGCAGAGCTACCACTCCCTGCAACACTCTCAGTCGGTGTAACTTACCAGCCATCGGATATTTGGACTCTATCGCTAGAGACTCAGTGGGTACAGTGGAGCGCTTACAAAGATTTGACCCTTATATTCAATGAGGAGGAGCTTGAACTTGAGAATATCGAGTCTGAGAAGAACTACTCTGATACCATCATCACTCGTATTGGATCACAGTACAAAGTGAACGAATGGCTTACAGCGCGCTTAGGTCTCTATGTTGACCAAAGCCCCGTAGCATCGGATTATTTCAACCCTGAGACTCCATCAATGACCAAAGTGGGATACACTGGTGGTGCAAGCATCTACCCATGTAAAAACACCAATATGTCGATTGATCTATCGTATGCTTATATTACATCGGCAGATCCTGAGCGCACGGGGTCATACCCAGATGAATACTCCGCAAATGGCGTTTTCCAAGGTAACTACTCAGTCTACGCACACTCATTTTCGCTAGGTATGAGTTGGGGTTTCTAAAATAAATGTTGATTTTTGTAAAGAATCAAAAAAAATATTATCTTTGTGTCGCATCCCCGAAATAGGAGGTGCGACACTTTTTTTGGCTTCGTAGTTCAAGGGATAGAATGAGGGTTTCCTAAACCCTAGATTCGCGTTCGAGTCGCGGCGAGGCTACACTCACAACACATATACAAAACCTAAACAGTTTCTGGGTATGAAATACAATCGTATACTCTCCATCGCAGGAAGCGACTCAGGAGGTGGTGCTGGTATTCAGGCCGACATCAAGACTATTTCAGCCCTTGGAGGCTACGCTGCAACGGTAGTCACTGCGGTGACCATTCAAAATACACTGGGTGTAAGCGGTGTGCATCCAATTCCCGTAGATATTATTTCGGCACAGATTGATGCCGTACTGAGCGACATTGGCGCCGACGCGGTAAAGATCGGCATGCTCCACTCTGCCGAGGTCGTCGAGGTTGTGCTTCGTGCTCTCGATAGGCACAAGATTACCAACATCGTTGTCGACCCAGTGATGGTCTCGACATCGGGGCATCGCCTCATCGAAGAGAGTGCGATAGACATACTTCGTCGTGAGCTTCTACCCCGTGCACGCGTGATAACGCCCAACATCCCCGAGGCAGAGATCATCCTCAACACCTCGATCACCGCACAAGATCAACTACCCGCACTCGCCCAAGAGCTTAGCTTCGCAGGGCGCTGCTCGGTGCTGCTCAAGGCGGGACACCTCAGCGAGGAGACACTCACCGATATTATCTATGATGCTGAATCTAGCGTCTCGACACCTCTTAGCTCACCGAGGCTGTACACGCGCAACACCCACGGCACAGGGTGCACTCTATCGTCGGCACTCGCAACGCTGCTAGGGCGAGGACTCAACCCCACAGAGGCGGCTATCGGCGCCAAAGAGTACATCACTAAAGCGATAAACTCAGGCGCGAAGTACACCATCGGCGCAGGACACGGACCCGTAGATCATCTTTTTGACGTTAGGTTGTAAGTCTTTAATGTTTAGCGATTAGTGTTTAGTTCTTTAACATTTAACAGTAAACACTCAACGCCCAGCTGTCATTTCGTTTTTCTAATCGAATATGATTTATTAAAAAAGAATGCTATACTTCTTCTTAAAAAGCCCCAAACTCGACGAGATATATTTGACAACTTCTCATTTTTTTCTAGCCAGTATATTGGGTAATATTTTACATTCATCTTATTATGATAAACATACAAGTTAAGCAATCGTTCTGCTAAATAACCATATACTCTTTTTTGGGCATCATCATAATTAGAGATATCTATCCTTGCCTCTGCCTCCTTCAATATCGGAAACAACCAGTTGCAATATTTGTCAAACTCACTCCATTTCATAATATACATATTGTAAGGAGACAGTCTGTTGCAATTATGTAATATATGTTTCACACTATGAGTATATTGAGGATGTTTCTCTGCTATAATTTGTTCAATAATTCTGATATCCTTACTAAAATGAGATAAACAATAACCGACATGTAGAGAGTATTTAGACACCATAGGTTTTGCTAATACAATATCATGCTTTGAAAAAAGTGTTGAAATATTTGGCACATCTAAATTTAAGCTATCTATCTCATCTCTAATAAGAGTATAATAACAAAAAGAAGTACCTCTTTTATAAAAATTAAAGTATCTTCTATAATGACATAACCCAATATAATCGACATCTTTTAAATTTTTCCAAGCCCAATATTGCGCAGTTAATTCACAGTAACAATAATTTTTCGCACTTATATTATCACCTGTATTATCTTTTAGAATATTAAGCTCTAGATCAGAACCCTCAGCTCCTACATGAATAGGAGTATAAATATCATCACTCTTCAAAAAACTTTTTTTGTGAGTGCACACTAAGATTTTTATACGTGTCATAGATTTAAATTTAAAACTCGCTCAACTATCGGAGCCATATCATAATATTTGTACTCTGCAAGGCGCCCTCCAAAAATAACATTATTCTCTTGAGATGCTAACTCTCGGTATTGTTGAGCTAGATTATTATTTCGTTCATCATTGATTGGATAGTATGGCTCCATTCCATCTCGCCACTCGGATGAGTACTCTTTTGATATTACACTCTTGAGGCACGCATCTACAGCAGATCCAAACATTTCAAAATGTTTATGCTCTATCACTCTCGTGTAAGGAACTGTAGACTCTGTATAATTTACAACAGCATTACCTTGATAATTTGCACAATCCACGACCTCCTCTTCAAAACAAACTGTACGATACTCTAGTTTCCCGAAACAATAATTGTAGTATTCATCTATCTTCCCTGTAAAAATAACCTTCTCTGCAATAGAATCCCAATACGGTCTATCATCAAAATAATCAACATTGCACTCTACTTTAACGCCATCCAGTAACCCTTCAATTAATTTATTATACCCACCGATAGGAATACCTTGATACGTATCATTGAAGTAGTTGTTATCAAAAGTAAATCGCACTGGTAACCTATTGATAATAAATACGGGCAATTCCGTGCATTTACGTCCCCACTGCTTTTCTGTATATCCTTTAATTAATCGCTCGTATATATCCTTTCCTATCAAAGACATCGCCTGTTCTTCAAGGTTACGAGGTGATGTTACGCCTGCTGCTGACATCTTATCAATAGCCGCCCTGCATTGCTCTTCAATCTTTGCCTTTGCCTGTTCTGGTGTTATAACACCCCACATTTGGTAAAATGTATTCATATTAAACGGCAAATTATATAATTTACCACGATAATTTGCAACAGGACAATTTGTATATCTATTAAACTCAACAATAGAGTTTACGAATTCCCAAACTCTCTTATTTGAAGTATGAAAGATATGCGCACCGTATTTATGTACATTTATCCCTTCTATGCTTTGGCAATATAGATTACCACCGATATGTTTTCTCTTATCAATTACCAAAACACTTTTACCTAATTGTGTTGCTCGATTAGCACAACATGCACCATATAGGCCAGACCCAACGATTAAATAATCATATTTCTTCATGATAAATATTATTATATCAATTCTTTTACAACAAAGATAAAACTTTATAAATTAAAAGTAACAAAAAAACTCTTTAAAATCGTATGATCTTAAAGAGTTTTCAGCTTCTTTTGCAAGCACTTTTGTTGAGCTACCAGGACTCGAACCTGGAATGACAGGACCAGAATCTGTTGTGTTACCATTACACCATAGCTCAATATGTCATTCTGGACGTGGCAAAAGTAGTGCAAAAAAAATTCATCTCAAAATAATATTGAACTAAATTTTTAAAAATGTTTCTTAACGTGCCCCCGAAACGACAGTTACTAGATCATCAAAATCCAGATACTTCTGGGCTAAAGTCATAAGATCCTCGGGTGTTGCTGCCTCTATCGCGCGCACGTTTTCCTCGATAGCATCGTTGTCCCTACCGCAGAGGATATTCTCGATTGTGACATCCGCGACTCCAAAAGGACCATCCAAAACTCGCATTATCTCGCCCTTCATTATGCGCTTAACCATCTCCAGCTCTTCGGGGGATATTGGCTCCGTACGTAGACGCTCAATCTCTTCGTATATGAGTTTTAGCGCGTCGTCGACCACCTCGACAGCCACCTGTGTAGCCACAGCGAAGTACCCCGCATGGGCAAAGTTCACCATTGCCGACATCACACCATAGGTGTAGCCTCTCTCTTCGCGCAACGTGCGCATAAGGCGTGAACCGAAGTAACCTCCGAGCAGTGATGAAAGGATCTGCATACCTACAAAATCGGGGTGGCTACGTCCAAACAGAAGACGTCCAATGCGTATTGATGACTGCACAGCACCCTGCTTAGGGGTTAAGAAGTATCGGCGCTGCTCGACCTTGGTGAGATCTCTCGCCGCGGGCTTCACTCCCTGAGGCAGAGCCTCCGCGATACGCTCGATAGACTCCATCTCGTACTCACCGACGCGCCCGCTGCACACAACAAAACAGTTCTCCGCGATATATAGGCGTTCGTAGGTCTTTACGAGGTCGTCTCTGGTGAGATTGTCGTACTCATCCTCCGAAAAGCTCTCGGCGTAGGGGTGCGCAGCACCAAAGAGTGACTTTGCAAACTCCTCGCGAGCACGCGTCTCGACCTTCTCGCGCTCGATCTTAAGGCGCTGCTTACGCTTGGCGGCATAGATCTCCAGCTCGCGCTCATCGAAGATTGGGTGTAAAATAATCTGAGCCGCGACATCAAGTGTCGGCTCTACAAATTTAGTGAGCGAACAGAAGCTGATGTAGGTGTAGTCGCGGTCGATATTTACATCGAAGTAAGAGCCGTAGTAGTCTAGTCGTTCGGCTATCTGGTGGGCGTTCATCTCGGCAGTACCCTCACACAGCATATTGGCTGTCGAGGTGGCAGCAAAGGGTTTATGTTGCATAACGGACCCCGCCCCAAAGACAAAGGTAACACGCAGAACCTCAAACTCATCGCTATTTAGGGTGTAGATCTTAACTCCATTCTTTAGCTCGCGACACTCCGCCGAAGCAAGCGATATATCTGTTATATTATTTTGTTCCATTTCACTCTATTTTTTTGCTGCATAAACAAGTGTGTTACTACGCTCACGGCTGAAGGTCTCACAACTGAACTCCCGAATACGTTGCTCATCTATTGAGCGATAGATATCGACTTCGCTATTGATGACCGATAGGTCTCCCACCATCTCGTAGAACCCTAGGTTCATAGCCTTATTCATCACATTGATCTCGCCAAAGAGGGTATTAGCCTCAAACTTATTCTTCACCTTCTCCAGTTCGTAGTCACTTACGCTCTCACTCTTAAGTGCCTCTATCTCGCTCCACAAAGCCTCCTCCGCCTGCTCGACGGTTGTTGTGGGAAGCAGCTGCGCGGTGAATAGGAATAGCCCTGGGTCGCAGTCGCCCGTAATATAGGCGTTGACACTCGAGAAGAGACCTTGCCCTTTGACAAGACGCTGGTATAGACGCCCCGAATCGCCCCCTGCAAGCAGATCGGAGATTATGTCTGCAACATAGAAATTGGGCGACAAGCGACCTCCAACATGGAAAGCTATGGTTAGATGCGTGGCAGGCACGTCGCGCTCAACCTCCACACGACGAGCCTCGCTCTGCTCTGGCTCTGGCTCGATCGCACCTCCTCGAAGCCCTGTATCTTGAACCTCACCAAACCACTTCTGGGCGAGGGCGAACATCTCCTCTTCGTCGATATCGGCCGAGATCGACAATATACAATTCGAAGGTGTATAGAAGCGATTATAGAACGCCTCAACATCCTCCATTGTCGCCGCGGTGATATGGTCGGGCGTAAGTCCTATTGTTGCCCATCGGTAGGGGTGAACCTTATAGCACAAATCACGCAGAAGCATTATGGTGTCGCCGTAGGGCTGGTTAAGGTATCGTTGTTTAAACTCTTCTACCACAACCATCTTCTCGGTCTCCATCTTCTCAGAAGTGAGCGCCAATGAGCGCATGCGATCAGCCTCAAGACGTAGCGCAGTCTCTATATTGCTCTTGGGAAGTGTAATATAAAAATCGGTATAGTCGTTATTTGTGAAGGCATTATTCTCGCCCGAGGCGAGCTGTACTTCACAATCAAAATTCGGGTTTTGCGACGTGCCCCTAAACATCAGGTGCTCAAAGAGGTGAGCAAAACCCGTGCGGTGCGGATTCTCATTACGAGCACCCACCTTATAGAGTAGATTCACCGCCGCCAACTTCGAGACTCTGTCGCGGTTGACAATAACGGTAAGCCCATTACTCAATGTTCTTTTGTTGTAATTAATCATAGCGTGCAAAGGTAATGAAATTAAATTACCCTCAGAAATAATCGCGCCACAATCGCACATCTTCAGAAGTTAAAACACTTATCACTTATCATTAAACACTTATCATTAAACACTAAAAAACTAGATCAAACACCAATAAACAAAACTATTTTATTGCACTTTTGACACATTGACAGATCTTTATGAAGCGAAAAAAATGTAAATATTATTAATATATATGGAAAATCGAAATGATTTTTATATCTTTGCCAGAACTTTAGCAGTATAATAAAGAAATTTCAATTATAATAATTATATCTAAATTTAACAATAACGAAGAAAATGGCAGAAAAGAAATTTATTACCTGTGATGGTAACTACGCTGCTGCTCACGTTGCCTATATGTTCTCTGAGGTAGCGGCGATCTACCCCATCACCCCTTCGTCTACAATGGCAGAGCTCGTTGACGAGTGGGCTGCACAAGGACGTAAAAATATGTTCGGCGAGACTGTTGAAGTAGTTGAGTTACAATCAGAGGCTGGTGCTGCGGGTGCAGTACACGGATCATTGCAGAGTGGCGCTTTAACATCAACATTTACCGCGTCACAGGGTCTCTTGTTGATGGTTCCTAACATGTACAAGATCGCTGGAGAGTTGCTTCCAGGTGTATTCCACGTCTCAGCTCGTGCTCTTGCAGCAGCTTCATTATCAATCTTTGGTGACCACCAAGATGTTTTAGCTGCTCGTCAGACTGGTTTCGCAATGTTAGCTACATCATCAGTACAAGAGGTTATGGACCTCGCAGGTGTTGCTCACATCGTAGCTCTTAAGGCTCGCATTCCATTCCTGCACTTCTTCGATGGATTCCGTACTTCACACGAGATCCAAAAAGTTGAGCTTATCGACGAAGCGGCTCTTACCGCAATGTTCGATCGCGACGCGCTTAAGGCTTTCCGCCAAAACGCACTTAACCCTAACCACCCAGTAGCTCGCGGTACTGCTCAGAACCCAGATATCTACTTCCAGACTCGTGAGGCTTCAAACAAGTACTATGACGCTATTCCTGATATGGTGGCTGAGACAATGGCTCAGATCTCTGAGATCACTGGTCGCTGCTACGCTCCATTCACATTCTACGGCGCTGAGGATGCTGAGGAGGCAATCGTTGCTATGGGTTCATCATGCGACACTATCAAGGAGACAGTTGACTACCTCAACGCTCAAGGTCGCAAGGTTGGTTTGATTACCGTTCACCTATATCGTCCATTCTCAGAGAAGTACTTCTTCAATGTTCTTCCTGCAAGCGTTAAGAAGATCTGTGTTCTTGACCGTACTAAGGAGCCAGGATGCCACGCAGAGCCTCTATTCTTGGATGTTGTTGAGATGTTCAACGGCAAGGAGAATACTCCTTCAATCATCGGTGGACGCTATGGTCTATCTTCAAAAGATACAACTCCAGCACACATCGTAGCTGTATTCGATAACCTCGCAGCAGCAGAGCCTAAGAACCACTTCACAGTGGGTATCGAGGACGATGTTACATTCCTTTCACTTCCAGTTGGCGAGCCTATCGCACTTGGTAAAGAGGGAACTTTCGAGGGTCTATTCTTCGGTTTGGGTGCTGACGGTACCGTAGGTGCTAACAAAAACTCAATCAAGATCATCGGTAGCACAACAGATAAGTATTGTCAAGCATACTTCGCATACGACTCAAAGAAATCAGGAGGTTACACCTCTTCTCACCTTCGCTTTGGTGACAACCCAATTACATCACCTTACTTGGTAACAACACCAGACTTCGTGGCTTGTCACGTTCCATCTTATGTTGACAAGTATGACGTATTGAAGGGTCTTAAGAAGGGTGGTTCATTCCTTTTGAACTCTGTACACGATGCTGAGACAACTTGCGCATCTTTGCCAGACCACATGAAGGTTTACATGGCTAAGAACGATATCAAGTTCTACATCATCAACGCAACTAAGATCGGTGCTGAGCTAGGTCTAGGTTCCAGAACTAACACTGTGATGCAGTCTGCATTCTTCAAGATTGCAAACGTTATACCATTCGAGCAGGCCGTTAAGGAGATGAAGAAGGCTATCTTGAAGTCTTACGGTAAGAAGGGTGAGGATATCGTCAACATGAACTACGCTGCAGTTGATGCAGGTGGTGATGCTGTTGTTGAGGTTGCTGTTCCTGCTGAGTGGGCTTCAATCGAGGTTAAGGCAGCTGAGGCTACCGTAGACCTAAGCCGCACAGAGTTCGTTCGTAAGATTGTTGATCCTATCAACGCTCTTAAGGGTGACGATTTGAAGGTTTCAGACTTCAATGGTTACGAGGATGGTACTTGGGAGGCAGGTACAGCAGCGTTCGAAAAGCGCGGTATCGCTGTTAATGTTCCTGAGTGGATCATGGATAACTGTATTCAGTGTAACCAATGTTCTTATGTTTGTCCTCACGCAGCTATTCGTCCATTCTTGGCAACCGAAGAGGAGGCTGCCGCTTCAGGTTTGGAGTGGAAGCAAGGTATTGGTGAGACTAAGATCTACAAGTTCCGCATGCAGGTTACTCCACTTGACTGTACAGGATGTAGCAACTGCGTTGACGTATGTCCATCTAAGGTGAAGGCTCTCGTTATGAAGCCACTTGATACTCAACTTAAAGAGGCTAAGAACTGGGAGTACGTCATTAAGAATATCGGCTACAAGAAGGATTTCGATAAGACTAAGAACGTTAAAAACATGCAGTTCGCACAACCACTCTTCGAGTTCTCTGGAGCTTGTGCTGGTTGTGGTGAGACTCCTTACGTTAAGTCACTTACACAGTTGTTCGGTGAAAACATGATGGTAGCTAACGCAACTGGCTGTAGCTCTATCTTCTCTGGTTCAGCTCCATCAACTCCATACTGCACAAACGAGAAGGGTCAAGGTCCAGCTTGGGCAAACTCACTCTTCGAGGATAACGCAGAGTTCGGTATGGGTATGCGTATGGGTATCGAGAAGCTTCGTGACCGTCTACAAGAGACTATGGAGGATGCAATGGCTAACTGTGGCGCTTGCTCTGAGGAGTTGAAGGCTGCTATGGGCGAGTGGATCGCACAACGTGGCTCTACATCTGCTTCAGCGGCAGCAACAGAGGCTCTACTACCACTTGTTGAAGCTTGCGACTGCGACGCTTGCAAGAAGATCTTGGAGTACAAAGACTGGTTGGTTAAGAAGTCACAATGGATCATCGGTGGTGATGGTTGGGCTTACGATATCGGCTTCGGTGGTGTTGACCACGCTCTAGCATCGGGAATGGATATCAACATCCTTGTTCTTGATACTGAGGTTTACTCTAACACAGGAGGTCAATCATCTAAGTCAACACCAGTTGGTGCTATCGCTAAGTTCGCAAGTAAGGGTAAGCGTATCCGCAAGAAAGACCTTGGAGCTATCGCCATGACTTACGGTTATGTATATGTTGCTCAGGTATCAATCGGTGCTTCTCAAGCACAGTTGTTTAACGTATTGAAGGAGGCTGAGGCTTATCCAGGTCCATCACTCGTTATTGCTTACGCACCATGTATCAACCACGGTATCAAGGGCGGTATGACACGCACTCAAACCGTAGGTAAGGATGCCGTAGCTGCTGGTTACTGGCACCTATGGAGATACAATCCACAGCTTGAGGAGGCTGGAAAGAATCCATTTACTCTTGATTCTAAGGAGCCAGATTGGAGTAAGTTCCAGGCATTCCTAGCGCGCGAGGTACGTTACACATCACTTAAGAAGGCATTCCCAGATGAGGCTGATGAGTTGTTCCAGGCAGCTGAGGAGAACGCTAAGTGGAGATATAACGGCTACAAGCGTTTGGCTAAGATGGAGTACTAGTATATAGTATAACACATATATTATTGAGGAGGCAGCTAATCTAGTTGCCTCCTTTTTTGTATCATAGCTCCGCGGGGAGCACCCCGCCGCCGCCCGCGTAGGGCAGTCCTCGGATCGCAGAAACTCTATCACAGAAACTCTATCGCCCTCCCTCCTAAAAAGCGATTTTTGCGCTCGCGGGAAAATCGCTCAGAGGGCGTTGGTTCGTAAGAACCAAAATCTTTTGTATTGCTTCTTACTGTCCTGCGCGGACAGCGGCGGGGTGCTCCCCGCAGAGCTAAACTTTATGTTTTACGGTTTTCGGATTATACCTAAAGCTATAATATTTCAAAGGGATAGTTAGTTATTTCAAATAAATTTGAGTAACCAACTATCCCTCTGAAATTTATCATACACTCTTGTGTTTGAACCGAAAAACCGTTTAATGTTTAGTGTTAAACGTTAAGAAATTAGTCAATAAACATTAAACAATTAAACACTTAACATTAAACACTTAACACTAAAAACTTTCATCTATATTTGGATATTGATTATAAGTTTCTTACCTTTGTGGCGCATTTTCCACGAGTTGGAAGCGGCATAACACTAATGGAGGCAGGGCGATTCGGTCGCTCATCTCTGGAGGATCGTGAATCCTCAACAATTATTATTAACTACATTAAATTTTAAAGCAAATGGCTGTTAAAATTCGTTTGGCTCGCCACGGTAAAAAGGGCTACGCATTCTATCACATCATCGCGGCTGATGCTCGCGCACCACGCGATGGACGTTTTATCGAGAAGTTGGGTACTTACAACCCTAACACTAATCCTGCAACTATCGACCTTAAGTTCGATCGCGCACTTGATTGGTTGAACAAGGGTGCTCAACCTACTGACACTTGTCGTGCAATCCTTTCACACAAGGGAGTACTCTACATGAAGCACCTTCAAGGTGGTGTTAAGAAGGGTGCATTCTCTGAGAGCGATGCTGAGGCTAAGTTCAACAAGTGGGCTGAGTCTAAGGGTATGCAGATCTCTGCTGCCGAGAACAAGCTTGCTGAGGCTGCTAAGGCTGAGGCTAAGGCTCGTATGGCTGCTGAGACTAAGGTAAAAGAGGATCGCGCTCAAGCTATCGCTGAGAGAAAAGCTGCTGCTGAGGCAGAGGCTGCTGCAGCTAACGCTGAGGCTGCTGCTGAGGAGACAACCGAGGAGGTTGCTGCTGAGTCTGCAGAGTAAGGTCGATTCAAATAGACAGTTGTGCGCAGACCGCACCACGCAAGTGGACGGGATGTTCGCAACTGTTTTTCTTTACGGCTCATAAGCACTCTATATGCAAGCGTATTGACAACCAAAAGCATTGATTGCTTAATTTTAACTAGCGACAATCAGATATACTTTATATCCATTAAATTCTACACGAATGATACCCGTAGCTCACATAAATAGACTCTTTGGTGCTGAGGGTGAGGTTGTAATTACACTCTACAACACCTTCCCCGAAGATTTCACCCCCTCGACACCGCTCTTTGTGAGGGTTGACTCTCTGATGGTACCTCTATGGTGCGATAAGTTCGAGAGGCGCGGGCGCTCTAGTGCGCGAGTAATCTTCGCCGATGTGGATAACAATCGACGTGTGAGCGAATTTATTGGTACTGAGCTATTCGCCGAGGAGTCAACAGCGCAAGAGAGCGACGACTCGTACCACGACGATGAGTTTTTCATGGAGGATCTCATCGGCTTCAAGGCGATCATTGATGACATGGATGGCGAGGTGAGCGACTTCTACGATAATAAAAACAACCCTCTTCTTGGCATCACCCTAGCAGGTCGAGAGGTGTTGGTACCCGCCGTCGAGGAGTTTATCACACATATAGACTTCGATGCTAAGGTCATTACTTTTAACCTCCCTGAGGGACTTTTAGAGTTATAGCATGGCACGCGTAGTTGTTGGAATATCGGGCGGTGTAGACTCATCGGTTGCTGCATACCTGCTCAAGCAGCAGGGGCACGAGGTCATCGGGCTTTTTATGATTAACTGGCACGACACCACAGGAACCCTCGAAGGGGACTGTGCCTGGCATGACGATAGGGTCTTTGCCGAACTTGTCGCCAAGAAGTTAGATATCGAGCTACATGTGGTTGATCTCTCGGAGCACTACCGCACACGCGTTGTTGACTATATGTTCTCGGAGTATGAGAAGGGGCGCACCCCCAATCCCGATGTGCTCTGCAACCGCGAGATTAAGTTCGATGTATTCCTCAAAGAGGCACTCAAGCTAGGCGCAGAGTATGTAGCCACAGGACACTACTGCCGCAAGAGCGAGAGCACCGACCCTCAAACAGGGGCGGTTACATACTCTCTACTAGCGGGCAAGGACCCCAACAAAGACCAGAGCTACTTCCTTTGTCAATTAAGCCAGGAGCAACTCTCATGTGCACTGTTCCCTATTGGGGATATGCTTAAACCTGAAGTTCGAGAGGTGGCAAACAACACAGCTCTTGCCACAGCCAAGCGCAAAGACTCTCAAGGTATATGTTTTGTTGGCAAGGTAGACCTTCCTGTTTTTCTACAACAGAAGCTATCCTCTAAAGCGGGTAATATCCACGAGATAAAGCCCGAATGGAGTCGCTTCGACAGTGAACTTCTACACACCCCTCTAAGCGAGATATTACAGAGCGAGGAGTTACTACACAAACTATCTCAACCACACCGCTTTACGGTGCGCGACGGCAAGAAGATCGGCACACATAACGGCGCACACTTCTACACCATTGGGCAGCGCAAGGGGCTAGGCATTGGAGGACGCAAAGAGTCGCTATATATAATAGGCACCGACGTGGAGCAGAATGTTATATATATAGGTGAGGGAGATGCACACCTGGGGCTGCTGCGTCGCGCCATACGCATAGAGGCAAGCGAGATGCACTGGGTTAACCCAACGCTCGCAATGAGCGAGGGCGAGAGCCGACAGTTCATGGTGCGCATACGCTACCGCCAACCACTCCAGAGGGCTACGCTCTATATTGCATCAAACAAGGATGGCTATATCATCTTCGACGAACCACAACGCAGCGTCGCGGCAGGACAGTTCGCAGCGTGGTACCTCGACGACGAACTCTGCGGCTCAGGTGTCATAGCTTAGTGGTTAACACTATTAGCCGCAAAGACCGCTTTAATTGTTGGGAAGCTACCCTCTAGGTTTTTTTCGACCTCGGCGGCTGTGCACCACCTAACATCCTCTATGCCCTCTTCGTATTGGGGTTTTAGCGGAGGCGTACCCTCACAGCTCATCGAGTACCAGTGTGTGCTCTTGAGTTCCCACACCGAACGCAGGTAGTAGGCATGGAGCGTTACGCATAACTTCTCGCCTATGGTTAGCCCCACAACGCCTGTCTCCTCCTCGACCTCGCGCACGGCACACTCCTCGATACTCTCACCTTGCTCGTGGTGTCCTTTGGGTAGGTCCCATCTGCCACCTCTAAATATCATCAGCTCCTCGCCCTGCGCATTTTTTGCAATGCCACCAGCTGCAAGCACACTCCTAAATAGTGAACTTATGCGACATAGAGCCTGCTGAGGGTCGGGTGTTACGACCACGATACTCGCGTATCGACCGAGCAACTCGGTAATTGCTGTGATGGAGCTTAGCTCGTCAAGCTCCACAATTTTCCCACACCCTTCGAATGGCTGTTGGGCTATAGAGAGCCTCTTTGTTGCAAAATATATATCAAAATTTGTACTCATCATCTATGGCTTTTTTATCTCACAAAACAAAGGTAACGTTTTTATAGCGGTAATGGTATAACCCAATAATAAAAAAAGACAAAAAAAGATTATTTATTATCTCATAATCAAACAACCTCAATATCTCAAATAAATAAAACAATAAAAAACACGTTATTACTTGTATAATAATGAAATAAGGCGTATCTTTGCTGCTCGAACACTAGAAATACATTTATTCTAAAATATTTAATACTATGACAAAAGCAGATATCGTAAGTGAAATTGCGAAAACTACAGGAGTTGAAAAAGTACAAGTACAAGTAATCGTTGACGCCTTTATGGATAGCGTAAAGAACTCAATGGCAGCAAATAACAATGTGTACTTGCGCGGATTTGGAAGTTTCATCGTTAAGAAGCGTGCTCAGAAGGTCGCTCGCAACATATCTAAGAGCACAACTATCACAATACCAGAGCACAATATCCCTGCATTCAAGCCAGCTAAGAGCTTTGCAGAAATGATAAAGTAAGTTAACACGAGTATAAATCAAAAAATTACAGCTATGCCAAGCGGAAAGAAAAGAAAAAGGCATAAGATGGCTACCCACAAGCGTAAAAAACGTCTACGCAAGAATCGTCACAAGAAGAAAAAGTAGGTAGCCGACATCTTATATGTCGCCTAAATATTAAAGCTAAGGAGACAATATCCTTAGCTTTAATACGTTAAATAGCAAAGCGTTTTATGAATCGAGAATTAATCATCAATGTAACTTCTAAAGAGATATCAATTGCTCTTTGTGAAGATAAGGTTTTAGTTGAGCTTAACAAAGAGCAGGCTAAAACAGGCTTCGCGGTGGGAGATATATATATCGGTCGAGTGCGTAAGATAATGCCAGGGCTTAATGCTGCCTTTGTGAATATAGGACACGAAAAAGATGCCTTCATCCACTTTTTGGATTTAGGCAGTCAGTTCTCATCACTCAACAAGGTGGTATCGAGTCTACAACCTGGCAAACGAGGAGTTAAGGTCGAAGCGCTAAAACTCCTAGAACCACTCCCTCGAGGCGGAAAGATCGCCTCATACCTTGAGGTTGGACAGAGTGTCATGGTACAGATTGCCAAAGAGGCGATCTCGACCAAAGGACCTCGCCTCACAGCCGAGATATCGCTCGCTGGGCGCAACGTGGTGTTGGTGCCATTCACCAACAAAGTCTTTCTATCGCAAAAGATAAGATCGGTCGAAGATAAGAAGAGACTCAAAAGAATTGCAGCTGAAGTGCTGCCTAAAAACTTCGGTGTTATTATACGTACCGCGGCGATAAATGCCAAGGACGAAGATATAGAACAAGATATCAAATCTCTAATCGAGAGGTGGCACAGCATAACTCAAAACTGCCGTAAGAGCACCGCTCCAGCTCTAATAATGAGCGAGATGAGCCGTGCAACAACAATTATCCGCGACACGCTCAACGGTAGCTTCTCGCAGATTGTTGTCGACGAGCAGGAGATGTACAACAATATCAGAGAGTATATTAAACTCATTGACCCTGAGCGCCAAAATATCGTTAAACTATATAAGGGACAGCTTCCTATATTCGATAATTTCGATATCTCGAAGCAGATAAAATCCCTCTTTGCCAAATATGTGTCGCTTAAACGAGGTGCCTACCTCATCATCGAGCATACGGAGGCGATGCACGTCATTGATGTAAACTCTGGAAATCGCACCAAGGCGGAGGATAATCAGGAGCAGACAGCGATGGATGTCAATCTAGCGGCGGCGGCAGAGGTTGCTCGACAGCTACGACTGCGTGACCTCGGAGGTATTGTGATTGTCGACTTTATAGATCTTCACAAGGCTGCCAACCGTCAACTTCTATACGAAGAGATGAATAAACTGATGGCTAGCGACAAGGCGAAGCATACGGTGTTGCCACTCTCGAAGTTCGGATTGATGCAGATCACTCGCCAGAGGGTGCGTCCAATCGCGGTGGAGGAGGTTGAAGATGTATGTCCGACATGTAATGGCACAGGTAAGATACAACCAACGATACTCATAGATAAGAGTATCGAGAACCAGATCTCGTTCCTCACCGTTGACCGCAAGTGCAAATATATCCAGCTGCGCGTAAGCCCATATATTGAGGCTTTTATCAACAAGGGGCTTCTATCTCTTAGGCGACGCTGGGCATGGAAGTATGGTTGCAAGATTGAGGTTATAGTAGACCAAAGCATCGGCATCGTTGATATTGGTTATTTTGACAAATCTGGTCGTAATCTATTAGCATAAGGGTGTTCGAGAGAGCTATCCATAAAAATTTAAGCTAGATGTTAAAACTCTTTGAAAAATCAAAGTCACTAAAGAGTCTACAACAAGCAGTAGAGAGTCGTAGCACCACCATCCATCTCAAAGATTTGGTTGGTGGTGCTCTCTCGTCGTATGCCGCAGCTCATATCGCTCGCGTTGGAGGTGTTCACATCTTAGTCTCGGACGATCGAGATAGCGCAGCATACCTCCTAAACGACCTCTACGAACTCCTCAACGAGGAGATGATCCACTTCCTGCCATCGTCCTACAAGCGCTCCATGGTCTACGGCAAGCAAGATCCCAACAGTGTTGTTCAACGCACCTCAACGCTCAACGCCCTAAGACGCAGCGACGCACCCTACACGGTGGTGTGCACCTACGCCGAGGCGCTCGCCGAGAGGGTGGTCGATGTTGACGCTATGCACCGCGAGGCGATAAACCTAAAGGTTGGCGATAAACTATCTATCGACTTTTTGAGGGAGACGATCGAGGAGGCTGGTTTCGAGAGGGTCGATTTCGTATACGAACCAGGGCAATACTCCTCACGAGGAGGTATTGTCGATATCTTCTCATACTCCGAGAGCGAACCTTTTCGTGTCGACTTCTTTGGTGACGAAATAGACTCACTCAGGCGCTTTAATATATCTTCGCAGCTCTCACTCGACAAGGTCAAGAGTTGCGAGATTATCCCCAACCTCAACACCCGACACAACGATAGTTCAACAAAGATCTCGCTCGTGGAGTTCGTGGGCAGGGACGCAAGCTACTGGTTTACGGATGGGGACTACGCGCTCGATAAGGTCAACGAGCTTAGACGTAAGATGCTCGTAGAGGCAGAAGAGCCTTCCCTCGTCGATCTAAGCGTCACGAGTGGCAATCAGCTGCTCGACGATTTGAAACCTTGCAGAGTATTTACACTCCGCCCCACAATCAAGAGACGTGAGGCAGACTCGGTCGTTGAGTTCCACACCAAGCCTCAACCCAAGTTCAACAAGAACTTCGAGGTGCTAGCGAGCAACATCCTCACCTCCACGAACCAAGGGTACGACACCTTTATACTCTCGCGCAATAAGGCTCAAATAGAGCGCCTTGAGAATATCTTCTACCAGCTAGGGTACAAACAGCTCGAAGTCAAAGCCAAGAATATAACTCTTCATGAGGGCTTCGTCGATCATGACCTTAGGTTACAACTATACACCGACCACCAGATCTTCGACCGCTACCAGCGCTACAAGATCCGTGGCGAGATAAAGCGCGATGAGCAGATGACCATCGCCGAGCTTAACCAACTACAAGTGGGTGACTATGTTGTACACTACGACCATGGCGTGGGTAAGTTCGGTGGACTTGTCAAGATCAACGAGAATGGAAAGCTTCACGAAGCGATAAAGCTAACCTATAAGGATAATGATGTACTCTTTGTCAACGTACACTCACTGCACCGCATCTCGCGCTATAAGAGTGGCGACGCCGAGCCACCCAAGATCTACAAGCTAGGCACTGGAGCGTGGCAGAAGCTCAAAAACGCAACTAAGAGCGCTGTCAAGGATATATCGCGTGAGCTTATCGCCCTCTACGCTAGACGTAAGGCGAGCGCGGGGTTTGCCTTCTCGCCCGACACTTATCTTCAACAAGAGCTGGAGGCTTCGTTTATGTGGGAGGACACCCCCGACCAGACTGCCGCCACCAATGCGGTGAAGCAGGATATGGAGTCGCCAGAGCCAATGGATAGACTCGTCTGTGGCGATGTGGGCTTCGGTAAGACCGAGGTTGCCATACGCGCAGCATTCAAAGCGGCGACAGATGGTAAGCAGGTGGCGATACTTGTGCCAACGACAATCCTTGCCATGCAGCACTACCGCTCGTTTATGTCGCGACTCAAGGAGTTCCCCGTAAAGATCGAGTACCTCAACCGTACAAAGTCGGCGCGCGAGACAACCATGATACTCAAGGATCTCGCCGATGGCAAGGTCGATATACTCATCGGAACACACAAAATCCTAGGCAAGCAGGTTCGGTTCAAGGATCTGGGGCTACTTATCATCGACGAAGAGCAGAAGTTTGGCGTTGGAGCCAAAGAGAAGCTCACCGAATTGAGTGTCAATGTCGACACCCTGACGCTCACCGCAACGCCCATACCTCGAACACTCCAGTTCTCGCTTATGGGTTCGCGCGACTTGTCGGTTATCTCCACGCCACCCGCCAACCGCCAACCTATACTCACCGAGTCGCACGTCTTCTCGGAGGAGATCATACGCGAAGCTATCGAGACAGAGCTTTCGCGCGCGGGACAGGTCTACATGGTACACAACCGCGTGGAGGACCTCAACTCAGTGCGCGATATGCTGCGACGTGTCTGCCCCAAGGCGAAGGTCGCCGTAGGACACGGCAAGATGCCCGCCAAGGATCTCGAAGCGCTCATCATGGACTTTATCTATGGCGAGTATGATGTGTTGCTCGCCACCACCATCATCGAGAATGGCATCGACGTATCTAACGCCAACACCATCATAATCAACAACGCACAATACTTCGGACTCAGCGCCCTGCACCAACTGCGCGGGCGTGTGGGACGTAGCGACCGCAAGGCGTACTGTTATCTTCTCTCGCCTCCCGACGAGCTACTCACCGACGATGCACGTCGTCGTCTGCGCGCCATTGAGGAGTTCTCGGACCTAGGCTCGGGGTTCAACATCGCGATGCAGGATCTCGATATTCGAGGTGCGGGTAACCTGTTAGGTGCCGAGCAGAGCGGCTTCATCGCCAATATCGGCTTTGAGGCGTACCAGAAAATTATGCAGGAGGCAATAGCCGAACTCCGCAATGAGGGGCTTAACGTTGCAGGACTTACCCCCAAGGAGCTGGATATGGTGGAGCAGAATATCCACTTCATCGACGACTGCACAGTGGATATTGATGTTACGGCAGAGCTTCCCGACTCCTACATAGCACAGACGGCCGAGAAGCTTAAGCTATACCGCGAACTGGACTCTATCAAGTGTGAGGAGGAGCTACTTAAGTTCACTTCTCGACTCAAAGACCGCTTCGGAGAGTTGCCGCGCCCCGCTCAAGAGCTACTCAATGTAGTGAGGTTGCGCTGGGAAGCTATTAGGCTAGGCATGGAGAGGGTGAAGGTTAAGAATGGTCTAATGATTGTACACTTTGTAGCGGATCAGAACTCGGCATACTACAAGAGCGACACCTTTATGAAACTCCTCGAAAGGGCTACTCGCGAGAGTGACCGCTTCGTGATTCGTAACGCCAACAACCGCCTAGCGATGACAATACGCCGCGTGGCGGATATCGAGGCTGGGCACAAACTATTGAAAACCATTTAAGTTTTATGTTGAAATTACCTGATTAAATCTGAGGACTGCCTTCGGCGAGCGGGGTGCTCCCCGCGGAGCTAAGGATTTTTTGCGTATTGTGATTAGAGACTTCTCTCTAATATTTTGAGTTTTAAGTTATTATCGCAAATAAATTTACGTAACAACTTAAATCTCAAAATTTATAAATGCCCAAAGCATTTAAACACAATACGAATAAAAATAAACCCTCCGTATCTAATCTATTTATAATTTACTAACATTCAAAATCATTAAGAAACTGTTTAAAATGGTAAATATTCTTATTGACATAGGCAATAGCCGCGTTAAATATGCCGTTATGGAGGGTGATGGATCCATCATGGAGATGCTCTCAGAGGATAACTTCTCGCAAGAGCGGGTGAGAGACTTCGCTCGACGCTACGATATATCGGGCGCCATTGTCTGCTCTACGCGAGGTGACGCAACGGCTATAATCGCGGAGCTAAAGGAGATCGTTAAAGACGCACTACTTTTTGACACAACACTTGAGCTACCAATAGAGTGCAACTACTCAACACCCGAGACCCTTGGGCGGGATAGGTTGGCTCTTGCTATTGGTGCACACGACACATATAAAAACAGAGATATTCTACTCATTGACTGCGGCACAGCCATAACAATAGACTTCGTGAGCGCGGAGGGAGCCTTTGAGGGGGGCGTTATATCGCCAGGAGTTAATATGCGGTTCAAGGCGCTACACGAGTTTACCGCCTCGCTGCCTCTATGTCAAGCTCAAGAGGAGGATTTTGATATTGCGCAAACAACTCAAAGCGCAATAAAAAAGGGCGTAATGAATGGAATTTGCTACGAAATGGAGGGATATATTTCACACTTTAGATCAAAGTTTGAAAAATTGTTGGTTATTTTTGTAGGTGGAGACGCAAAATACTTTGATAAAAGAATTAAAAATACGATATTTGCAGAGCAAGAGCTGCTATTTAAGGGCTTGAACAAAATTTTGGAATATAATGCTAATAAAAAATAAAATTTCCAGAGGAGTTGCACTCCTCACCTTTATACTCTCTATTTGCTTTTGTAGTGATGTAGTGGCTGAACCAATGACCATTAACAACTACTCGGTATACTCAATGTATGGTCTGGGTGATCTACAAACACAAGGTACTCTACCCACACGCTCCATGGGAGGCGCGGGTGTTGCTCTGCGTAGTGGATCGAGCATAAACCTACTCAACCCAGCGTCGTACAGTATAACGCTCCAGAAGAGTGTACTCTTTGATTTTGGTATGAATGTCAGCTGTTTCTCGAACAGCCAAGGAGATAGCAACAGCAAATACGCGACAGCTAACTTCCATGATATAGCCCTTCAGCTCCCTCTCTACGAGGGTGTAGGTGCTGCCATCAGTGTCACACCATACAGCCAAACGGGATACAAAATCACTAGCTACGCGTCGTACCCAGCACTCGGCTACATCAGCTACGCCTACGAGGGCGAAGGTAACATCACCGAGGTTAAGTTTGGTGTGGGCTGGGAGATTGTTGAGAACCTGTCGGTCGGTGTTGCGGCTCTATACTATTGGGGGCAGATCGACCACTCTTATGGTCTCTCGATCACCTCGATCACCAGCGGAGGAAACTACGCCTACGCCATTGGTAAAAACACAACACAAGTATCGAGTATCAAGTGGCAACTCGGTGTGCAGTGGAGCCCTATTGCCGAGCGCAAGAAGAACTTAACTTTCGGTGCGACATTTAACCCTGGAGGTGACCTATCACCAACTATCACAGAGATAATCTACGGTAACAACGAGGTTCAGGACTTCTACGCGCAGGATATTTCATACTCTAGCAAACTAGTGCTTCCAGTTCAATTCTCACTGGGAGTAATGCACCAAACCCCTAAGCTCACACTGCTTGCGGACTATACGTTCCAAGATTGGAGTAGCTCAAATGACGGAGAAGCGACAATGTCGATAACCGACATCCCTGTTAGGTTTAGTGGCTTTAGCACCATAAATGTGGGAGCTGAGTATATCCCCAATAGAGGTGACATCCGAAGCTACCTCAAGAGAGCATCGTACCGCGCAGGTCTTAGATATGGTGGCTACTACCAAAATTATGGAGGTGAGGATCTAACACAATACGCGATTACTATGGGTGTGGGATTCCCAACCAATATGTTCGGAATATCGAAGATCGACGTGGGTGTCGAGTACAACTCGCTAGGCAAGAACAAGACTATTACATACAACGATAACAGCATCGAGCTAATACGTCAAAACCAATTTAAGATTGGAATCGGAATCACTATGTTTGGTGATGATTACTGGTTCCAGAGACCAAAATACGACTAATAAATAATTAATCTATATTACTACTTAAGAGATGAAACATATCAAATCAATCTTTGTTGCAGCGTTGACGCTTCTCTGCGTTAACACCAATGCTCAACAGGTGGACTTCTCAAATCCAGCTTACGCCAAATGGGGAGCAACAACACAAGAACGTGAGACCAACATGCACAACAACTCGTACTTGCGTGCTGCGGTTACAAATGGAGACTACAACGAGGCTGCTAGACTCTTCAACCTACTAGCTACGGCAGTGCCTGAGGCTACCGACGCCATCTTCGCACGCGGTATAGCCATCTATCGCAAGAAGAGTGATCTAGCAAAGAGCCTCTCTGACAAGAAGATGTTCGTGGATTCACTTATGATTGTCTACGACCTGCGAGCTAAATACTATGGCGACCATGAGACTAGAGGTACAGCCTATATCCTCGATGCTAAAGCACGCGACTTCTTTAAATACAACAAGATGGATCGCGCGGGTCTTCGTGAGGTATTCAAGGCGATGATCGCAGCCAATGGCGATAAGGCGGATGCTCAGCTTGTTGCTACATACTTCCAGAACCTTTGTGACGACTACGGTGTGGACGAGGTGATGAGTTCAGAGGTACTCTCTGAGTATGAGCGCCTTGCACCATACTTCGCTAAGCTCACAGGAGATAATGCTAAGTTTAACGAGCAGTTTAACTCGTTATTTATCCAGAGCGGTGCTGCAACATGTGAGGATCTTGAGAGACTCTTCTCAGCACAAATTGAGGCAGATCCAACAAATGCGGATCTACTTAGCAAGGTTGTTGCTATTATGGGTCGCAACAAGTGCCAATCTCCATACTACTACACAGTAGTTGAAAACCTATACGAACTTAAGCCAAACTCAGCCTCTGCAATGGCTCTAGCTGCAACATTCCAAGCTAAGGGCGAGTATGACAAGGCTCTTAAGTATCTTAAGGATGCTCTAGCAACAGAGCAGGATATCGAGGAGCAGGAGGCTCTCAACGCACGTATCGCTGTTGTTTCTCTTGCACTAAATGATATGTCTGCCGCTTACGCTTCGGCTCGCGCATCGCTCAACACCGACGATGGAACAATCAAAGACAACGGTATCGCTCTATTCGTGATAGCTCAATGTTATGCCAATGCAGCAGGTCGCTGCGAGGGCTTCGAGGGTCAAGCGACATACTGGGTAGCGTATGAGACTATGGCTAAGGCTATCGCTAACTTCAGCAGCGAGGAGAGTGACTACAAAGAGGTTGCTCGCAGGATTATTAACACATACCCTCAATACTACCCAATGGAGGAGGAGTACTTCATGCGTGACCTCAAGGAGGGTTCACCATACACTATCAAGTGTGGTATTGCCAATGGTATTAAGACTACCGTTCGCAAGGGTACTAAATAGTCGTAGACTGAATGGGTGATAACACCATATCAAAACTTTTGGTAGCACTCCTCTTCTGGGGGGGTGCTATCTCTCTATTTTCGTGTGGAGGTGGAGGCGGGGAGTCTAAGAGCGTCAATTATGAACGCATGATGAATGAGTCGAGCGACAGTCTTGAGATGATAATGGCGGAGAATGGACGCACCTCATACCGCTTTAAGGCACCCGTAGTACAGGGCTACACCCTAGCTAAAGACCCCTATCGCGAGTTCCCTCAAGGGATAAAGATTACGACATTCACCAAAGAAGATCCGCCACAAGTTGACGCTGTACTCACCGCCAACTTCGCCATATATTACGAGAATCGTAAGCTCTGGGAGGCGCAAGGTGATGTCACCATCATCCGCGCAGATGGCAAAGAGCTATTCTCGCAACAGCTATTCTGGAACGCCTCAACACAGCTAATATACTCGAATGTAGATACTAAAATTGTCGACAGGGTGAGTGGGGACAGCTATATCGGTGAGGGTTTCGAATCGACCGAGGATATGTCGGACTGGAAGTTCCGCCGCATGAAGGGCGTTATGGGTATGGACCTTGAGCCTAAAGAGGCGCAGGACTCGACCGCCATGAGGCAAGATTCTCTCGCGGTGGATTCTCTCGTGCGCGACACTCTCACGGCAGCAAGGAGAGATAGCACAACCAAGACAGCGCCCAAAAAGAGCACTCCGCCGCAGAGTGTTACCAAAAAGAGTAACACCACCAAAGAGGCTCCCAAGAGAGGAACTACAACCTCGAACAGTGCAAAAAAAGCCCCTGCGCCTAGAAAAACGGTGAAAAAGTAGAGTTAACATGTCAACAAGTGCACTTATAGTCATTATCTTGATGCTTCTATTCTCCGCCTTCTTTTCTGGAATGGAGATAGCTTTTTTGAGTAAAAACAGACTCAAACTAGAGATTGACCGCAAACAAAACAGGATGTTTGACCGTATTGCCGAAGTATTCGCCCAGAATCCTGGTCAATACATCACGACAATACTCGTAGGTAACAATATTGCGCTTGTTATCTACTCGCTCTATATGTCATCGACCATAGGTGCCTTCACGCAAGGGCAGAGTTGGATCTCCACAAACCTATCAATGATAATCGAGACCTCGGTATCGACACTTATAATCATCTTTGTTGCGGAGTTTCTACCCAAGTCAATATTCAAGAGTAGCCCCAACTTCTACTATAAGATGCTGTCCCCCATCATGGGATTGTTCTACATCATACTCTACCCCATTGCGAAGTTCACTACGGTACTCTCGCAGCTACTCCTAAAGCTCATAGACAGCAATATAGATAGCGAGCAGAGCGCTGCGGCATTCAATAAGAGCGACTTAGCTAGCCTTATTGACGCCACGAACGGATGTGGAGAGGTGCAAGGCGACACCGAAAAGGAGATCAAGCTATTCCAGAACGCTCTCGATTTTGCCGACCTGCGCGTACGTGACTCCATGACCCAACGCGTGGATATTGTGGCAGTAGATATCAAAAATATCTCAATCAAAGAGCTTACGGAGGTATTCTTTAAGACCAAGTACTCGCGTATCTTCGTGTGGCGTGGTAGTATTGACAACATCATTGGCTATATAAACTCTAAGAGTCTCTTCCACAACCCAAAGAGCGTAGAGGAGATACTTCGACCCGTCAACTTCGTACCAGACACCATGGAGCTAAACGCTCTGTTACAGAGTATTATATCAAAAAAGAGCAATATCGCAGTCGTTATAGATGAGTTCGGAGGTACAGCTGGCGTTATCTCCCTTGAGGATATCCTAGAGCAGATCTTCGGCGAAATCGAGGATGAACACGATGAGCAGGAGATGATCGAGCGTGCCGTGAGCGACAGTGAGTACACCTTCTCGGGACGCCTAGAGGTGAGGTACCTCAACGACAAATACGGGCTAGGCATTGAGCTTAGTGACGAGTACGACACTCTGGCGGGTTACATCATCTACAACCACCAAGATATCCCATCCAATGGAGAGACTATAAAGCTCGAAAATCTCGAAATTGAGATTATTCGCACAACAGCATCCCGATTAGAACTTCTCAACGTAAAAATTATTGACTAAAAAGCGCTCCTTTACAAAAAAATTACTATCTTTGGGGTCAATTAAAAATATTGTAAACAATAAAACATAATCATATGGCAACTCTTAATACACTAAGAACTAAATTTGGCATTGTGCTTTCAGCAGTTATCGCATTTGCCCTTTTAGCATTTATCTTCTCTCTCAAAGCAGAGATGGGCTTTGGTGGCAATGACCCCGAAGTTCTAATAATTGACGACGCTTCAGTAAGCTATACCGAGTATCTATCAGAATACAACGAGATAAGAGAGCAGAGCGGCATGAGCGAATCAACACAGGAGCAGAGCGATATGCTCGCTAACTCAACAGCACAATCTTTGTTAGCTAAATATGTGCTACTTCCAGGCTTCGAGGAGCTAGGTATCGGCATGGGCGAGAACGAGCGTCTTGCAGTAATGAGTGGCGATATCCGCACTCAAGCCTTCTATGCCGCTTTCGCGGATAGAACAACAGGCGAGTACCACCCTGAGGCTGTAGGTCAGTTCCTACTACAATCGGCTGGCAACCCACAAGCTGAGGCTGCGTGGAACTTTATCAATGGTCAGGCACGTACCGAGCGTGAGGCTACAAAGTATATGGCACTAATACGTCAAGGAGCATACGCTAATGCTTTGGAGGTTAAAGAGGCAGTAGCTCATGACAACAAGACATACAATGGTAAGTGGATTGGTAAGCGCTACTCGAAGCTTGCAGACTCACTATTTACCGTTAGTGACAGCGAGATTAAATTGTACTACAACGCACACAAGCAGAACTACAAACAACTTCCATCACGAACAATTAACTACACGCTATTTAATATTGCAGCTACTGCCGACGACAAGCTAGCGATAGAGAAAAAGGCGATGGCAGCAGGTGGTGAGTTCGCTAAGAGTGCAGATCTTAAAGCGTATGTTCGTGAGAACCGCAACGCCTCGATCACTAACAACTATGTTATCGAGTCTCAGCTCCTAGCCAAAGAGGTTGAAACTCTCGCTAAAGATGAAATGTATGGACCCGAGCTAAACAACGACGTGTGGAGAACTTCGCGCGTGGTGAGCAGCCGCATGGCTCCTGATAGCGTGGGTATAAGCATGATTGTACTTCCTATAGATCAAGCTAAACTTGCCGACAGCCTATACACAGCTCTTAGCAAGGGAGGTGATTTTGCTAAGGCAGCGAGCGTCTACACCGCAGATGAGCAGGCAGCACAAGTAGGCGGTAACTATGGACGTGCTCCATACTCTGCTTTCGCGGGAGAGTTCGCCGACGCGCTAACAACAGCCAAAGAGGGTAAGCTCATCAAGATTGAGACCACCGATATGATTCAGATCGTAAAACCATACAATGTTGGTCGCCCAACAAAGCACTATATGGTGGCATCTATCGAGTACCCTATCGAGCCGTCACAAGCAACAATCCGCCAAGCGCACAACGACGCTAGCCTCTTCGCTGTAAATGCTAAGGGCACTGCGGCGAACTTCAAAACAGCCGCCGACTCAACTAAGATGACAGTACGTTCATCAATGCTTCGCCGCGGACAGCGCGACATCCAGGGAGTCGCAAACTCTCGAGAGATTGCTAGATGGGTCTACTCAGCCGAGGTGAACGACCTATCGGAGATCTTCAAGGTTGATGATGGATATGTTGTTGCTATGCTAACACAAGTAGATGATAACGAGTATGCTCCAGTCGAGAGTGCTACTAAATCTATCAGATCAGAGCTTCTACGCACTAAGAAATTTGAGGCTATCAAGAGTGAGTTGAGTGGTTCGTCGTTCGAGGATATGGCAGCAAGCCTTAACTCTAAAATTGCAGAGTTCACAGATCTTAAGTACGATGCTTACTATGTTAGTGAGGTGGGTGTAGAGCCTGCATTTATCGGTGCTGTTGCCTCTAGCGAGGTTGGTGTAGTATCAGCTCCTGTAAGGGGTGTAACTGGACTATTTGTCTTTGTTGTTGATAGCATCAATGAGAGCGCAGAGCCAGTCACCGAAGAGCAAGTTAAGGTTCGCCTACAAGCAAATGCCGAGAGTAACGCTCAGCAGGGTGTGTTCCCAGCCATTGAGCAACTTAGTAACATCAAGGATCTAAGAGGTCGCTTCTTCTAGGATAGAGCTAATTTCACATATAAACGTGAGTTTTGATTGAGTGTGTCTTAATCAAAACTCACGTTTGTATTATTTGCATTATATTTGTAATATTTACAGTGCTTTCATTTTGATTTGACCTTTTTTATACTTAACTTTACGAAAATAAAAAACTAAAATTTATGTCCACCGATGTTGTAAGATACGGAGATGCTGATTTAGCAGAGTTCAAGGAGCTCATTCTCCAAAAGCTAAGTAACGCACGCGATGACTATGAACTTCTTCGCGCAACAATTACCCACACGGCAGATAATGGCACAGAGGATACATCACCCACCTATAAAGTGTTAGAGGAGGGTGCCACAACCCTCTCAAAGGAGGAGAGCGCACGACTCGCTGCTCACCAACTTAAGTTTATCCGTAACCTGGAACTTGCTCTTATTCGCATCGAGAATAAGACTTACGGCATTTGCAAAACTACGGGAGTACTAATACCAAAGCAACGCCTTCTTCGCGTACCTCATGCAACAGAGTGCATCGAGGCAAAACAGCAACGTCGCGTATAACTCGGTAGATACATACAAAATTAGATAGCCATCCTTTATAGATAGAGATGGCTATCTTTTGTGTTTAGCGGTTAGCGGAGTACTCTCCGTTTATATTGCATCTATATTACAGAGGACTGTCCTGCGCGGACAGCGGCAGGGTGCTCCCTGCAGAGCTACTCTTTATATTGTCTCTTACTGTCTCACGCCGACGGGCGGGGAGCAAGCTCCCATTTACTATTGTAGCGCTTGCTTCTTAACATTTAACGCTTAACATTTAACGCTTAACATTAAACACTGAACGATTACTACGGTTTGGTTTTAAACACTTCAGTGTTTATAAGATGAAAAGTGTTAGATGGTTATCCAAATTTATTTGAGATAATCATCTGACACTTTTTATTGTAGAACATAGTTCTTAAACCAAATCGCTATAAAAGAAAGGCTCCGCGGGGAGCACCCCGCCGCTGTCCGCGCAGGACAGTAAGGAGCAATACAATCAACATAAATTTTGGTTCTGACGAACCAACGCCCTCTGAGCGATTTTCGCGCAAGTGCAAAAATCGCTTTTTATGAGAGAGGGCGAGAACACGTTTGAAAAGATATACAACTGCCCTGCGCGGGCGGCGGCGGGGTGCTCCCCGCGGAGCTATGATAATAAATGGGTGGGGGCTTTGCGCGGAGCTTTGATAGTAAATGGGAGGACTTATTTCGCGCGTGTAGGCTACTCCTTGACCGAGGCGTTGACGATCATCAGAGAGTAGTCGCTACCATAGCGCTCCACGACAACACCCAGAGAGACTTCGCCCGAGGGGACTCTCTGCGAGGCATAGCTCACATAAGGCGAGACGTAGAGTTCAATCTCGTTGCCCTCGGGGTCGCTAAGAGTATGATAGGTAGCCACGGACTCGGAGGTCGATTCATCCGACATAACGTAATGGGTCACACTCGAAGCACTGGCGAAGGTCATGTTATTAAAGACAACTGAGCGAAGAGACATCTCGTCGCTCAACTCTGAAATTGTAACCACGGGAAGTGATGGGTAGATAAGTTCCGTCGATGTGACTGTAATGTATATATCAACATCCTCCTCGTCGATATAGTCTACAGCATAGACTGATGTCGGCTTATAGCCCAGATGTATAGAGGCTCCACTTGCCCCTAACCACAGCGAAGAGCACCTGACGCTCACTTGGCTACCAACACTAAAGCGATCATATACATTTGATATATCGCACATTATCTTTACGGCGGCCGTGCCATCCTCGATAATAAACGATTTGTATAGCTCACCAAAGGCATCGTTTACCATCACAACGCCATCAATCACGATATCGTCGGTGAGAAGTGTTGTTTGACCAGTGTAGTATCCGCGTAGCTCCTTTATTGATATGCTCTGCTCACTCGATGGGTCGATATAGAGATCCTGCGACGCTTCACTATCGTCGTACTCCGAAGGAAGGGTATTTGTTGGGGAGCACGCTCCACACAACAGCGCACCGACGATACTACAAAATAATACAATCCTCAACATCGCGCATAACTACAATATACTGTTCACCCGAAACAGAGGGTATGCCACTCTCTTGTTTCAAGATTCCACGAATTAAAACTCTCTCACTCGGTATGGTCACGGAGGCGAAGTTCGCGTACGACGAGGTGTTACACCATATCCTCGCGCCGCCGTCTGCCTCGAAACACTCATAGCCCTCCCATAGATATGGCTGCGTATCATCCACCGCAGGCGTATGTATTAACCCCTCGATCTCGACAAGGCTACCACACATATCGGCGGTTAGCTCCCCAATCGAAACACTTCGAGCCTCAACTTCTGTTGTAGAGCCGCAGTTAAAGATGTGCAGATCTATGAGCGCCTGCACCTCCAGATAGTCCAATGTATAGTAGCTATAATCGGGAGCCTTAAGCCCCACCCTCACAACACTATTATAGCGCGCAAGGCTCAAACCTTCGAGCTTTAGCACCACACGCTGCCCCACAGGACGTGCGACATGAAGATCGTACTGCCCCTCAAGAACCTCTAAGGCGTAGCCGTCACTCTCCATAAAGAATGACTTATAGATATTCCCACTCTCGTCATTTGCTGTAACGACACCTTCGACAATTACGTCGTCCATGATATCAAAGCGCTCCGACACAAGTGTAGAGTGTAGACTCTCTATTGTTGTGTTTGCCACTAGATCGGTTGTTTGATCTTGGGAGTTGAGAGCGCTATCATCAAAGGAGTCGTAACAACTCGATATTGCAGCCGAAAGAGCGACAAGAATAAGAAGTTGTTGCGTTAATCTACCCATGAATCTTTAAGTCCGAGGAAGTAGAGAATACCATCGAGACCTATAGTCGATATAGACTGTTTTGCTGTTGCTTTGACCTTTGGTTTGGCGTGGAATGCAATACCGAGACCTGCGAGGTTGAGCATCGGAAGGTCATTGGCTCCATCACCCACAGCGATAGATTGAGCAATATCAATCTGTTCAAATTGACACAATAGCTGGAGTAGCTCCGCTTTGCGCTGTCCATCGACAACCTGTCCAATATAACGTCCAGTGAGCTTTCCGTCGACAATCTCTAACTCATTAGCGTATACGTAGTCGAAACCATACTTCTTGCGCAGGTGGTTACCGAAGTATGTGAAACCTCCCGATAATATTGCTGTTTTGAAACCTACACGCTTAAGCACGAGCATCATTCGTTCCAGACCCTCGGTTATTGGTAGGTTTTGAGCTATCTCCTCCATTACATCAACATCCAGCCCCTCAAGCATCGCCACACGACGCGTGAAGCTCTCCCTGAAGTCTATCTCGCCCCTCATTGCCTGCTCGGTAATGGCGCGCACTTCGACTCCAACACCCGCCCTCTCGGCGAGTTCATCAATAACCTCGGTCTCGATAAGCGTGGAGTCCATATCAAAGCATATTAGACGACGGCAACGACGGAAGTAGTTATCCTCTTGCAGCGATACGTCAACGCCTGAATTTGATAGCTCGATAAACTGCTCCTGCATACGGCTCCTGTCACGCATCGTTCCGCGGACAGATAGCTCGATACACGACTTAGGCGAACGTGCAGACTCGTCCAGCGGCATACGACCTGTTAGACGCTTTATATCGTCAATATTAAGCCCCTGCTCTGCCACCGCATCGGTTATCTTAGCGATGTGCGACGCTGTGATCTGACGACCTAGTAGTGTTACGATATATCGGTTCTTGCCCTGTCGCCTAACCCAATCCTCGTACTGCTCCTCCGAGACGGGGAAGAATTTTAGGTTGACACCTATCTCTGAAGCCTTGAAGAGTAGCTCTTTGATGATAAAGCCCGACTTCTCGGGGGTTGTCTTAAAGAGGATACCCAACGCTAAAGAGTGGTGAATGTTGGCCTGTCCAATATCGAGGATAAAGGCGTCGTAGCGAGCGAGTATGCTCGTTAACGAGGAGGTCATCCCTGGTTTGTCCTCACCTGAGATGTTGATCTGAATAATCTCGACTAAATTACTGCTCATAAAAATATCATTTGAGAGGAAACAAAACCTCTCGTACCATAAAAAAGGATCAACATTTAAGTAGGGTAAGACAATGTCTTACCCTACTTAAAATGCCGATCCTGAACTAAAAAACTAACTTTCGATAATCTGCATCGCTGCATTCAAAATAGTACTGTCATCGAGTGTAACCACTCCCCCATCTGGACCTTGTTCGAAGTGAACACCTGCTGAGGCGTTATGTTTTCCACCAAAATAGCATCTAACAACATCAGCATCAATTGATAGTTGGTCTGCAATTCTCTGCATGCTACCACTTGGTAGTCTGTCCTTAATACGGCGCAGTTCGTTGAATGTAATAGTCATAACTTATGAGTTTTAAGGTTTATTTATGGTTCACAATTCGAAGTTAATAATTATTTTCGTAATTACACTATTAATTTGCGAATTTTTTAACAAAAAAATAACTACGATCTCTATTGATCGTAGTTATATAACCTTTGGCTCTTTGTATAACTATTTTGGTATAGCCTACATGAGTTCGTATTACTCCTCTACTTGAGGCTCAACTGCTGGCACTTCGGCTTGAGGAACCATTGGAGCCTGCTCACTTTGCATCTCGATAAGCTTTTGAGCGTCGCGGCTAAGTCCCGAGTTGCTCTTGTCAACAAGTGAACTATCCATTACAACAGTTGCAAGAAGGCTAATGCCGAGAATGGCGATAGCCATAGCCCATGTGAATTTCTCAAGGAAATCTGAAGTTTGACGTACACCCATCACCTGATTTGATGCACCGAAGTTTGCAGCCATGCCGCTTTTAGGACTCTGAACCAATACTGCCAAGATCACAAGAACACTTGCGATAAGGATCAAAGCGATACAAATTGTATATAACATATTATCTTAATTTAATTATTTATTCTCGTTTTTTGTTCAGAGTTACCGTAAAATCACATAACCTAAACTCTCCCCCTCTTTATTCTTACTCACCCCCCTCGTCGTTACTTTGACTCTCACACCATTCACCCACTCTACTCGAAACTCACCCCTCTACTTTGCACCTCAGCCCCTCGTTTGCGTCCCCCTTGGAGGCCAGTAATCTACTGCCCTTGAGAGTTGATTTTCTCTATGGAGCTAATTAGCTCGGCAAAGTAAACACTTTTTTCTGAATTTAGCAAACTTAATTTGGTATAAATCGCTATTGCTTCGAGATGTAGCCCTTGATTATGGTAAATTTCTGCTAACTCCTCTGTTACAAGGTCGTCAATATCATCAAATTCGGCATCTACACTCACCTCATTACCATCGACATCACCCTCCTCGGCGACAATTCTAAGATTCTCGTAACTCAGGAATGTATCTATTACGTTGTCAATGGCGGAGCCTTTAAATGAAGATGTGTCAAGGTCCACACTCTCAGGTGGCGAAACCACCATCGCTCGATTCTCAATATATAATCGCGCCATTGGCTCAACAACACGCTCCCCCTCACGCCACGCTGCGATCGCTGCGGGTATGTACCACGGGTATTTTTCTAGGGTTGAGTGTGTATTCATAACTTACCAATTAGAGGCTGCTGCCTGGAATATGTCATCAACAATATCGCTGACAATCTCGGGTATCAACTCACCCTCAACCTCCGTTAGCAGACTCGATGAGTCGTAATCCGAAAATGCCGAGAAGCTCTTGTTAAATGAACCCGCTTCATCTATTGCGTTTGTAAATCTCACCCTCACGGTTATGGTCAAACGGTTAAGTGTACCATAGTCATTCTCTGCACCTGCCGCCACCGAAGAGGTCGTCGAGGTATAGTTTGTGATCTCGCCCTCAAAAGCAAAATCGCCCCCGCTGTCCACCTCGCTGAGCCTCGTCTTGCGCGAGAACGCATCTTTCAGCGCCTCGGTAAATGTGGAGCTAAGGATCGTCGCGACCATCGTCGCATTATTGGGGAAGTAAGCCACCGAGTAGGTCTTTGCGTCGGTGGGTATAGATGCACCCGAGAAGGAGTACTTCACCGAGAAGCCACACCCACTAAGCAGCATTGTGCTACAGAGTAATATTAATGATAGTATCTTCTTCACGTTCAATTCAATTCTTAATTTTCTAAAATTATATATCCTCTATACCTAACTCTTTAATCTTACGGTATAGTGTCCTCTCGGACATAAATAGTTCGGCTGCCGCTTCGCGTCGACGTCCACCGTGACGTCTTAGCGCCCGCGTTATCTGCTCGCGCTGCATATCCGCCTTAGTTAGTTCGCGCGGCTCCTCGCTCACCACTTCGCTCTCGGCGTATAGCTCCTCGGCAGCTTGCGGCTCACTCACCGAAGGTAACAACCCTGCGATGTGTCCTGCGTCGTACATCGTAGATGCGACAGGCGACGAAGCCCCCTTATGCAGAATCTCCATCATCATTCGTCGTAGCTCGTTTATATCGCCCCTCATGTCGAATAACACTTTGTAGAGCAGCTCGCGCTCGGTGTTATCACCCATCGCGGAGGCTGACGAGGCAGATCTAAGAGGCACAACACCCTCCCCGCTATTACCATAATCGGGCAGGTAGTGAACCATTATCTCGGCGGTGATAACCCTCTGAGTCTCAACTGCCGATATCTGCTCTGCTACATTCTTAAGTTGGCGTATATTACCCCTCCAGTAGTAATTCTCTACCATTTTTCGTGCCTCACCATCGAGTGATATTGCAGGCATGCGGTATTGCGTTGCTACATCGGATGCGAATTTTCGAAATAGCAGGTATATATCTTCGCGTCGCTCTCTGAGCGCAGGCACCACAATAGGCACCGTGCTGAGACGATAGAACAGATCCTCACGGAAGCGCCCCTCGTCAATGGCCTTTTGAAGGTTTATGTTGGTCGCCGCAACCACCCTCACGTTGGTTCGCTGCACCTTCGCCGAGCCAACCCTCAGGAACTCTCCCGTTTGTAGTATTCTCAGCAATCGAACCTGCGTCGAGAGAGGCAGCTCTGCCACCTCGTCAAGGAATATAGTACCTCCATCCGCCTCCTCGAAGTAACCCTTGCGCGCATCTATAGCCCCCGTAAAGGCACCCTTCTCGTGCCCAAAAAGCTCCGAGTCAATAGTTCCTTCGGGTATCGCGCCACAGTTGACAGCGATATATTTATTGTGCTTACGCGATGAGTGGGCATGTATCACCTGTGGGAAAAACTCCTTACCCACTCCACTCTCACCAGTTATAAGCACCGTTAGATCGGTCGTGGCTACACGCACAGCAACCTCCAACGCACGATTTAGTTGCGTCGAGTTACCAATAATACCGAAACGTTGCTTAACACTATTTAACTCCATACTTAAATTTATCTATACTTGGGTTCCGAATATCAACTCCATGAGATAATCTATAACCGAGATACCGTGCTCCGCCATGAAACTCACATTGTAACCATACCCTACAACGCAGATAGCTACAACAGCCGCTATAATCGCAGCAAGCATAACGAAGTCAACCCTCTTCTCGCGCTTAGGGACATACTTAACGCCTCTCTTTGCCGCTTTGCCCTTTCCATACTCAAGCCCCTTGAGCGTCGGGTCAACCTCACTCAAGAAAGTGGGTTTCGAGGATGACGCGTATAGCTCCTTTATCCTCTGCGCACGATAGCTCTCAGCCGATATCGGTTCCTGATTGGGGAGACCCTCCTCAACTGCGTCCTCTGGCTCGCCTGGCTTCTCAGCTTTAGTTTCAGCCTCCTCAATCTTGTCAACTGCTTCAACTTCTGAAGCCTCCGCCTCATCTTCGTCCTCGCTATTCTCCACCTCGCTCTCACTCTCTTCAACCTGCGATACTTCGACGCCAACCTCCTCATTGTGAATAAAGCGCAACTTGCCCTCCTCGCTACGTTCAAAGAGACCCAACCCTTCAATTATGTACACCCCGTCCCGCTCACCGAGAGAGTGCTTAAGCTCAAAAATAAAACGGTCAATAAGCGCCGCCGCCTCTATATCCCTAAGACCGTTGGCTATCAACAAACCACGAAGAATCCCATCGTCACTCTTAAGCAACTCCGAAAAGAGAATCACGCCACCCTCACCCTTAACGATAAAGGCTCCAAGCCCAGGGATGACCAAGCGACGCGAAGTGTGTAGATATTGAGTTATAATTTGTTTTAGCACGATGTTATGTACATTTGGTTTTGTGGTCAAAAATACAAAAAAAGTCGCTAAAATAAAATATGCGAGCACTATTTTTACCTTTTTAATATAAGTTTAAGGACTTTATCTTTATGAATTTTGAAAATAAATCAATACATTTGCACCATAGATTAGACAATCCAACTCACGCAGATTGCCCGAGACAACACAATGTAATTGAGTTGGATATATAAAGAAATTCAATTTTACACGATGAAGAATAAATATATCGACCTTATCGAGCAGACGTTTGACTTTCCACAAGATGAGTTTTCTGTCGAGGACAACCAACTTAACTTCCATGATATCCCCCTAATGGATATCATCAAACAGTATGGTACACCCCTCAAAATAACCTATCTTCCCAAGATCTCATCGCAGATCAACCGCGCCAAGCGCATGTTCAATGTCGCCATGGCTAAGGTCGATTATAAGGGCACTTACAACTACTGTTACTGCTCAAAATCGAGCCACTTCGCATTCGTTATGGAGGAGGCACTCAAGAATGATATTCACCTCGAGACATCTTCGGCGTACGATATCCATATCATCAAGGCGCTATTCGATGGGGGTATCTTCGACAAGGATCGCTATATTATTTGCAACGGCTTTAAGCGCCCTCAATATGTCGAGAATATCGCCCAACTAATCAAAGATGGGTTTATAAACACTGTCCCCGTAATTGACAACAAGGAGGAGATTGATCTCTTTGATGCTGCGATAGATAAGCCTTGCAAGGTCGGTATTCGTATCGCCTCTGAGGAGGGTCCAAAGTTCGACTTCTACACCTCGCGCCTAGGTATTCGTTACAACGAGATTATCGACTTTTACAAGAGCAAAATCAAGAAAAATAAGAAGTTTCAGCTCAAGATGCTCCACTTCTTTATCAACACAGGAATTAAGGACACAGCATACTACTGGAATGAGTTATCTAAGTGTCTCAACATCTACGCCGAGCTAAAAGCGATATGCCCCGAGCTTGATAGCCTTAATATCGGAGGAGGCTTTCCCTTTAAGAACAGCCTCAATTTCGAGTACGACTACGAGTATATGACCGAGGAGATCATCGCCCAGATTAAAACTATCTGTGAGCAGTACGGCATTGATGAGCCACACATCTTCACTGAGTTTGGATCATTCACCGTGGGTGAGAGTGGCGCGTCACTCTACTCTATCATCAACCAGAAGCAGCAGAACGACCGCGAGTTTTGGTATATGATAGATTCATCCTTCATCACTACACTACCCGACACATGGGGTATCAATCAACGCTACATCATGCTCGCCATCAACAACTGGGACAAGGAGTACCAACGTGTTTTCCTCGGTGGACTAACCTGCGATAGCGAAGATTTCTACAATGCCGAGATGCATACCAACGCTATCTTCCTGCCCAAACTAGAGCAGGAGAACCCTCAATATGTTGGTTTTTTCCATACGGGAGCCTACCAGGAGAGTATCGGTGGCTTTGGAGGTGTCCAGCACTGCCTCATTCCCGCCCCTAAACATATCATCATTGATCGCGATAAAGGCGAGACCACCGAGTACTTCACTCGACTATTCGCCAAAGAGCAGTCGTATCGCTCGATGCTTAGAATACTAGGATACTAAGAAACAGTTTCTAATAATTACGTTATATTAACGTGAGTTTTGGATAAGAAATTCTTATCCAAAACACCTCTAAAAGTAAGTCTCCCCAAACGGTTTGGGGAGATGCAAGAGGGGTTTATCGAATATACATCGGCTTTTTAAAGCCGAT